>URFI01000004.1 GCA_900547085.1 uncultured Prevotella sp. | reverse complement strand
TGACTTTGCCCGTCAATCTCATTGACTTTGAGGGTCAAAGTCAATGGGTTTGGCAGACGATTGCATGGTCAATGGGAAGTAGCTGCATTTTTTTGAAATTAAATTTACCCATCGTTTTCTTTGGTTGCACCGTACAAATACACTATCTTTGAGCAGAAATAAATCCAGTTAAGCAAAAATCAATGCAACAAGGAGTTTGGCAAGAGATTGAACACTTGTACCAGAAGTTTCAGCAACTTGGTATCAGTGAAGCGGTAGACTATGAGAAGTACTACCTCTATTCGCTTATTGCCCACTCCACAGCGATTGAGGGTTCAACACTCACCGAAGCGGAGGCGCAAATGCTTTTCGATGAGGGATTGACTGCGAAAGGCAAACCTCTGGTACATCATTTGATGAACGAAGACCTGAAAAAGGCGTATGAGCTTGCCAAAGCAGAAGCCAAAAGCCGTGTGCCTGTGGATGCTTCGTTCTTGCAAAAGCTGAATGCAACGTTGATGCGTACGACAGGTAGTGTTTATCATGTGATGGGAGGCTCTTTCGATGCATCCAAAGGTGAATTTCGCTTGTGTGGCGTTACGGCTGGAATGGGTGGGCGTTCTTATATGAATTATCAGAAAGTGCCTGCCAAAGTGAACGAGCTTTGCGCTTTGTTGCAAGAAAAGCAGAAAACAGCGGTAACATTTCAGGAACAATATGAATTAAGTTTCAATGCTCATTTTAACTTAGCGACCATTCATCCCTGGGTCGATGGCAACGGAAGAACCGCCCGCCTGTTGATGAATTACATTCAGTTTTGTTACAATCTTTTTCCAACAAAGATATTCAAGGAAGATAGAGAAGCATATATTTCTGCCTTGCGGCAGTCACGGGAGGAAGATGTTAATCTGCCGTTCCTCGACTTTATGGCTGGACAGTTAAAGAAATCATTCTCGTTGGAGATTGATCGTTTCAATGCTTCGCAGAACAGCAGCTATAGCTTTCTGTTTTAACTGTTGCTCTTATCATTGGCTATCGCTGTAGTTTTGAAGAAATTGCAGCTACTGGTTGGATATACCCCATGCTTTTATCCATTATTCCAGCTTATTTCATTACCTTTGTATGCTCAACGCATTTGCGATGAATATACAAGACATTCAACAACTATATGGAACGTCTCCACAGGCTGGTGCGCTTCGAAAAGCACTGGAAGACAAGTCGGTGAAGACCGTTTTCCTGCAAGGACTCATGGCTTCTGCCGCCCCTATGCTGTTCGCCGGAATGGCCAAACAGCTGTCCAAAACCATTCTTTTCATTCTTCAGGATGCCGATGAGGCAGGCTATTTCTATCACGACCTGACACAGGCACTTGGCAATCAACAGGTGCTGTATTTCCCATCGTCATACCGTAGGGCCGTGAAGTATGGGCAACGGGATGCCGCCAACGAGATATTGCGCACTGAGGTGTTGGCCAAGCTGGCGGCGGGCAAGCCTCTTTACATCGTCGCCTCGCCCGAATCGCTGTGCGAACTGGTGGTGTCCAAGCAAAAACTGGACGAGGGTACCATTAAATTGAACGTGGGACAGACGGTAGACCTCATGCAACTGAAAAAAAACTTGTTGACATTTGGATTCCAAGAGGTGGACTATGTGTATGAACCTGGGCAGTTTGCCGTGCGCGGGAGCATTGTAGACGTCTATTCGTTCAGCAGCGAATGGCCTTTGCGAATTGACTTCTTTGGTGATGAGGTGGATACCATTCGCACCTTTGACGTTCAAGACCAGCTGTCCAAGGACAAGCAAACGGCTATTGAGATTGTACCCCAATTGGCCATCGCGGACAGTGATAAAGTGCCGTTCCTAAACTTCTTACCCGCCGATGCGCTGTTGGTGATGAAAGATTTCACCTACGTTCACGACACCATCGACCGTGTCTACAACGAAGGTTTTGCATCGCAGGTGGTGCAAGAGCGCATGGAAGGAGCCACAGAGGTGGAGCAACAGGAGATTATTCGCACGCTGCGAAGAGAGCAACAACTGATTACGGCACGGCAATTCGCACAGGATGTGGCTGGTTTCCAATGCATCCAGTTTGGGACGCAGCCATCCATCACGCCACAAGCCACTATTACCTTCAGCATCACGCCGCAACCTTTGTTTCATAAGAACTTCGACTTGTTGCGCCAAACTTTTGAAGACTATGCGCTGCAAGGGTACAGTCTGTACATCTTTGCCGAGAGCAAGAAGCAGGTAGAGCGTCTTCGTGAGATACTAGGAGCCACGCCCGAGGCCGCCCTGCGAGACGACAATGGTGCCCCAAGACCGTCTTCACGGCTCCAAGAGCCGCTCTCTTTGAAGGGCACGGGCGATGCTTCGTTGCACGAAGGGTTCGTGGACAATAACCTGAGGATATGCTGTTTTACCGATCATCAGATATTCGAACGCTTTCATAAATACAACCTCAAGTCGGATAAGGCGCGCTCAGGCACGATGGCACTCACGCTGAAAGAACTTCAGGAAATGGAGCCAGGTGACTTTATTGTGCATGTTGATTTTGGTATTGGCAAGTTTGGAGGTTTGGTGAGAGTTCCTACAGGCAATACGTATCAAGAGATGATTCGCATCATCTACCAGCGAGGAGATATTGTAGGTGTTTCAATACATGCGCTGTATAAAATCTCCAAGTACCGTCGCAGCGACACTGGCGAGCCGCCACGACTGTCGACATTGGGCACGGGGGCATGGGAACGGCTCAAGGAGAAGACCAAGAAGCGCATCAAGGACATTGCGCGCGATCTCATCAAGTTGTATGCTAAGCGTCGTCATGAAAAAGGATTTTCTTTCAGTGCCGATAACTATATGCAGCAAGAGCTGGAGGCCAGTTTCCTGTATGAGGATACCCCAGACCAAGTGAAGGCCACGGCAGAGGTGAAGGCCGATATGGAGAAAGCGCGTCCCATGGACCGTTTGGTGTGTGGTGATGTAGGATTCGGCAAGACCGAGGTGGCTATTCGTGCAGCGTTCAAGGCCGCTTGCGACTCTAAGCAGGTGGCCGTGTTGGTGCCAACTACGGTGTTGGCATTCCAGCATTATAAGACTTTTCAAGAGCGGTTGCGTGGTATGCCCGTGCGAGTGGATTATCTGTCGCGCGCTCGAAGTGCCAAACAGACCCGTCAGGTGTTGGAGGATTTGGCAGCAGGCCGTATCGACATCATCATCGGGACGCATAAGTTGATTGGCAAGTCGGTGAAGTGGCACGACTTAGGTTTGCTCATCATCGACGAAGAACAGAAGTTCGGCGTGTCCACAAAGGAGAAGCTTCGCAAGCTCAAGACCAACGTAGACACGCTTACCATGTCGGCAACGCCCATCCCGCGCACCCTACAATTCTCGTTGATGGGTGCCCGCGATATGAGCGTTATGCGCACGCCGCCGCCCAATCGCTATCCCATTCACACGGAGATAGGTACGTATGGACACGAAATCATCACCGATGCCATCAACTTTGAGATGAGCAGAAACGGGCAAGTGTATTTCGTGAACGACCGTATCTCCACGCTGCCAGAGATTGAGAAGATGATTTTAAAATATGTACCCGATTGCCGTGTGGCCATTGGGCATGGACAGATGCCGCCCGAACAGTTGGAGACTATCTTGATAGATTTCATGAATCATGATTACGATGTGCTGCTGTCAACCTCTATTATCGAGAATGGTATTGACATTAGTAACGCCAACACCATCATCATCAACAATGCCCATCGCATCGGATTGTCAGACCTTCATCAAATGAGGGGACGTGTGGGGCGAAGCAATCGCAAAGCCTTTTGCTACCTATTGGCACCTCCTAAGTCGGTTCTCACGCCCGAAGCGCGCCGACGTCTCGAAGCTCTTGAAACGTTCTCTGAGTTGGGTAGTGGGTTCAATATCGCCATGCAAGACTTGGATATCCGTGGGGCAGGAAATCTGTTAGGGGCAGAACAGAGCGGGTTTATGGAAGATTTGGGGTACGAAACCTATCAGAAAATCCTTTCGCAAGCCGTCACCGAGCTGCGAAACGATGAGTTCAGCGACCTGTACGAAGACTCTATTGCAAGTGGAGAAGTGGTGTCTGGAGCCGATTTCGTGGACGATTGTGCCGTGGAAAGCGATTTGGAAATGTATTTCCCCGATAATTATGTGCCGGGAAGCAGTGAGCGCATGTTGCTGTATAGGGAGTTGGATAATATTGAAGATGATAACAAATTGACAGCATATCGGCAGCGGTTGATCGATCGTTTCGGTCCTATTCCCCACGAAGGTGAAGAACTCATGAATGTTGTTGCATTGCGACGCGTGGGTAAGCGCTTGGGATGTGAGAAGCTCATACTGAAACAAGGCAGAATGACCATGCAGTTTGTGAGCAACCCCATGAGTGCTTACTACAAGAGCAAGGCGTTTGATAATGTGCTCAACTATATCGGTAGGCACCCTCGCCGATGTGATTTGAAAGAAGTAAAAGGCAGGCGTATGATGCACGTCAGTGAGGTGGAAAGTGCCAATGAAGGGTTGAGCATACTTCGAGAAATCGACGGTATGGCTTAATGCTGTTGTGCTTTGTCCCCTAAGGATGTCATCCTGCATGAACAGGAGCTTGGTCAAAGATGTTCAGAAAAGTATTTCCAGAGTGGCGCAATCATCAGGGCTTGCATGAATTCCCCGTTTTTCAACATCTCAAACACTTTTTCCTTGGGCAGCAATTTGAATTCGATATCTTCTGTGCGGTCCAAGTGTTGGCTGCTCACGGGCTTCACTCCCTTTGCCAAATAACAATAACAGAGGTTGTTCATGGTGCTGGGATTGGCAGAGATGGTCATGAGTTTTGTCCATGTGCCACCGCCATAGCCAGTCTCTTCTTGCAGTTCTCGTTGGGCGGCGTTAAGGGGTTTCTCATCTTTTTCAATCACGCCGGCACAGATTTCTGAAGACACGATGCCCAGTGCGTGCCGCCATTGCTGTTCGATGATCAGGTTGCCTTCTGTATCTTCTGCAATCACATTGATCCAATCGGGATATTCCAGTACATAATACTCGTCATGAATCACGCCGTTGGGCAGTTGCACCTCGTCTCGACGAGCCGTGAGCCAAGGGCGCTTGATGATGTAATCCGACTTTAAGGTCTTCCATTTCTTGATTGGCATAAGTTTCTGTTTTTAGTGTAAAAGTTAGGCTGTATGTCTATGAGAGTACGGCCCTATAACCTCATCCTGTAGGCCGGTTATCTTGCAAGTCAACCCATAGGACTGCCAGGCGAAGATACGAATAAATGGATATTCCCACAAATGATGCAGGCATAAAATGATGATTGTAGTTGCATTTTGATGTAGAATCTACTTGATGAAAAAAACAACGGGTATTCTTTGAATCCTCTTTCTTTTGTTGTATCTTTGAAGTTGATAACCAAAAATGACAATGGATTTAGAACGTATCAAAGATATTATCAAGCGACAGGATGGCTTGTCTAACACCTTGGGCATGGAATTTATCTCCACCCCTGAGCCTGATACCTGTATGGCACGGATGAAGGTGGACGATAGCAACAAGCAGGTATTTGGCTTTTTAAGTGGGGGTGCTACCTTGGCGCTGGCCGAAAATTTGGCGGGTGTGGGGAGTATGGCACTTTGTCCCGACAAGATATGCGTGGGTATCAATGTCAGCGGCAACCATGTCAGGCCGGTGATGGAAGGCGATACCGTGACGGCTTACGGTCGGTTGCAGCACAAGGGTGACACACTGCACCAGTGGCACATCGAGATTAAGGACCAAAACGACAAGCTCATCTCAACCGTTCAGGTGACTAATTTTGCCATGCGTAAACCAAAAGAATGAGCAGTATAGCATACTATCGGCTTCCTAATGCTGAGCATTTCATCCGACTGGAACAGACACAGGGCGAGCCCGAGGTGCTGACTCGGCTGACTGATCTCAATGGACGGGAGGGGTTTGTCATGGCTCCCTTTACCATTGATGCCGCCCATCCCATCGTGTTGATGCATCCTGATAAGGTGCAAGAAGAGAGAATAAACGAGAGTGACCCTTGCTCTTGCCAGCGTGACGGACAGCTTGCCAATGCCGCACGACAGGAAGAACGGTTGGCTTATGGACGTGATTTCCGCCAATTTCACCAAGCACTGAAGGCGGAAAAGTTTGACAAGCTGGTGCTTGCTCGCTGCGAAGAGGTGAAGCGATGTGACAATGCAAATGCCGAAAGTTTGTTCTTAGCAGCCTGTCGATGCTATCCGCGACAGGCCATCGTTTTGGTTTGCACGCCCATGACCGGCATTTGGCTTATGGCTACTCCTGAGGTATTGCTGTCTGGTGATGGAGAACGCTGGCGAACCATGGCGTTGGCTGGTACGATGAAGCTCACCGATGATGAAAGTCAACCTGTGATGTCAAGTCAGCTTGCTGGTAACAACCTGTTGGTAGGAGAGCGTGTATGGTCGGATAAGAACAGACAGGAACAACGGTGTGTAGCCACGTATATACAGCAAAGTCTGGTTCCTTTCGCAGCCCATGTCGAGGAGAGAGGCCCCTATACCGTACAAGCGGGTGACTTGGTGCACCTACGTACTGACTTCACCTTTGAGCTTCGTGACCCAAATCAGCTGGGAACGTTACTCGAAGCTTTGCATCCCACACCTGCTGTGTGTGGATTGCTCAAGGAGGAAGCGCACCGTTTTATCCTGCAAAACGAGCATATCCATCGAAGTTATTACAGTGGCTTTGTGGGTTTGCTCAATCCCAAGGGCGAGACACATCTGTATGTTTCGCTTCGCTGTATGCAAATTTCAGACCGTTGCTACCGCTTCTATGCCGGCGGAGGCCTACTTGCCGATAGTGTTGAGCAGCAGGAGTGGGAAGAGACGGTGGCGAAAATGGAAACGATGAAAAAGGTAGTGGCCTCTCCCCCGGCCCCTCCCCAAAGGGAAGGGGAGTGATTAGCTGATAACTTTGAACATTGAACATTGAGCTTTGAACTTTATGATTAGCAAA
Organism: uncultured Prevotella sp.; assembly: GCA_900547085.1. GTDB lineage: Bacteria > Bacteroidota > Bacteroidia > Bacteroidales > Bacteroidaceae > Prevotella. The sequence continues at coordinate 24,621 of URFI01000004.1, read as the reverse complement.
GCTATCTACTCGTCAACTCGTGAACTATCAACTTGTACACTATCAACGGTCAACTTAAAAACTCACAAACTCAAGAATTAAAAAACAATCAACTCGTGAACTTGTCAACTTGTAAACTCGTCAACTAAACACTCCCTCCATGCCCTATTCAGACAAAGAGAACGTCAATATACTCACCGCATTATTAGTGGCACACGGTGTAAAACACGCTGTGGTGTGTCCTGGTTCGCGCAATGCACCCATCGTACATAATCTCAACGAATGCCACAACATCACATGCCACCCTGTGACAGACGAGCGGTCGGGGGGATTTTATGCCTTGGGTATGGCTCAAATCTTAAGGCATCCTGTTGCCGTTTGTGTCACCTCGGGTACGGCGTTGCTCAATCTTTTGCCAGCTACGGCAGAGGCTTATTATCAACATGTGCCTTTGGTGGTAATTTCGGCTGATAGACCTGCGATGTGGATTGACCAGCAAGACGGACAAACCCTGCCGCAGTTGGATGCTTTAGGGCGTTTTGTCAGTAAGGCAGTCTCGTTACCCGAGCCTTCTACTGATGATGAACGGTGGTACTGTAATCGATTGGTAAACGAAGCGTTGCTTTGTTGTCAGCGGCATGGAGGCAGTCCAGTACACTTGAATGTGCCCATTTCAGAACCCTTGTTTACATTCAATGTGCCAGCGTTGCCAACCGAACGTGTTATCCGACAAGTAGTGGCAACGACCGATGTGGCTCACTGTCAATCGCTTTTGACGGACGTCCAATCTGCCCAACGCCCAATGATAGTCGTGGGACAGTTAAGTAACAAAGAGGCTCGGCGCATGGCTTTGCAATTATGCGAGTTGTCAGCGGATGTGGTAGTTGTGTACGAATGTCTCGGAATGGTTTGTCATGAGGATGCGCCTCGCAATCCCGATTCACCAACCGAAGGGCTTTCTCCCCAACATATAGATAAGGTGTTGGCGCGCATGCAGCAGGTAGAGCAATATCAACCTGATGTAGTAGTGTACCTTGGGGGGACGTTGGTGAGCAAGCGCTTGAAAGCATTTCTGCGCCAATCTCCAGCTGCCAAGACTTGGATTGTCAACGAGCGAGGAGCAATATATGATACTTTTCAAAACCTGATGGGCGTGATTGAGGGCGCGCCGTATGATGTCTTGGAGGTAATCTTGCGGTATGTTCGTGGGGAAAAAGAAAAACAAAGACAGCCTTTTGAGTCTGGTTTTCGTTCAAGATGGGCAACGTTGATACATCAAGTGCAGGCGCAGAATGAGCGTTTTCATCCTCCGTACTCTTCATGGCAGGCTGTGAAAAGGTTTTTTGAGACCGCAAGTAACAAGGGCAGGTATATCCTCCATGCCGCCAACAGCATGTCCGTTAGGCTGGTTAACTACTTTGCCAGCGACTATGTTTTTTGCAATCGGGGTGTCAACGGCATTGACGGAAGCTTGTCAACGGCGGCAGGTTGCTCGCTGGTGACAACTCAAAACGTATATTGCGTTATTGGTGATTTGAGCTTCTTCTATGACCAAAACGCCTTGTGGCATAGCTTAAGGGGCAATTTCAGAGTGCTGTTGCTGAACAATGGGGGCGGAGTTATCTTCAAAAGTTTGCCCGGTTTGAAAGATAGTACGGCTCAGCAGACATTGATTTCTGCCCAACATTATACCACGGCTTGTGGGATTTGCCAGCAAAACAACGTGGCTTACCTTTCGGCACGCGATGAGATAGAACTTGAAAATAACATGAATCGCTTTGTGAACGACAACTTTGACCGCCCCGTAGTCTTTGAGGTGTTTACCTCGCAAGAACAAGATGAACAGGCAATGAACGAATACAAACAAGTTTAATTTGATATGGAAAAGAGACAATGGAAGTCTATTGACGGCTTCAACTTTAAGGAAATCCTCTTCGAGGAGTATAACAGAATTGCGAAGATAACGATTAACCGTGAGCGTTATCGCAACGCTTTTACGCCGCTCACTACATGGGAAATGTCGCAAGCCTTTGCTTATTGCCGAGAGTGTGCGGGTATTCGTGTGGTTATTCTCACGGGAGCAGGAGACAAAGCGTTTTGTTCTGGGGGCGACATGCACGTGAAGGGACGAGGCGGATATGTAGGAACAGACGGCGTGCCACGGCTCAACGTGCTGGACGTGCAGATGCAAATTCGCCGTTTACCCAAGCCTGTGATTGCCATGGTGAATGGCTATGCCATCGGAGGTGGGCATGTGTTGCATGTCATGTGTGACCTGACGATTGCCAGTGAGAATGCCATCTTCGGACAAACGGGACCAAAGGTAGGGTCTTTTGATGCGGGTTTTGGCGCTTCCTACTTGGCTCGAATGGTGGGACAGAAGCGTGCCAGGGAGATTTGGTTCATGTGTAAGCAGTACTCGGCACACGAGGCAGAACGTATGGGCATGGTGAACAAGGTAGTGCCATTCGATGAATTGGAAGACGAATGCGTGTCATGGGCGGAGACAATGATGCAACGTTCACCCTTGGCGTTACGCATGATTAAGGCTGGACTGAATGCCGAGTTGGACGGACAGGCTGGTATTCAGGAGTTAGCTGGCGATGCTACCATGCTGTATTACACCATGGACGAGGCGCAAGAGGGTGGAAAAGCATTCTTGGAGAAACGCAAACCCGACTTTGATAAGTATCCGCAGTTTCCTTAAAACTAATAGGGCTAATTAGCCTAATTGGCCCAATTAGCCTTATTGGGCTAATAAGGCTTATAAGCCCAATGGGCCTAATAAGGCCAATAAACCCAATAATAAAATAACCACTAAAAATATTAAAGCCATGAATACCAACCAGTTTTTGCCGCAAAAAGGTAATTATCAAAACCTCATTGTTTATCAAAAAACCGAGTGTATCTATGACATTACCTTTTATTTTGCTCACCACTTTTTGGCAAAGAACGACAGAACGGTTGACCAAATGGTGCAAGCAGCTCGCTCGGGGAAACAAAATATAGCCGAGGGGTGTGCGGCTTCAACAACTTCTTCTGAAACAGAAATCAAGCTTTTGAATGTGGCGAAGGCAAGTTTGCAGGAGTTGTTGATAGATTATCAGGACTATTTACGGGTGAGAGAGCTTACAATATGGGACGTGAATGATGTGAGAACAATACAGACCAGACGTGTTTGCGCACGGCATAACGACTCGGCATATTATCGAAACGCAATCAAGGAAAGAAGTGATGAAACCATCGCGAATATTGCTATTACACTCATTCATCAAGCTGACATATTCCTTAGAAAATACATTGATAGGGTGAAAGATGATTTTGTGAAGCAAGGAGGAATCAGAGAGCAAATGTCGAAAGCAAGAATTGATTATAGAAAAAGTCTTTCATAAGATGAATATGAGCTTAAGTTATTCTATTTGTAAGCGCACACTGCATTTCAAAAATCCTGCCACTACCTCACGGGGAGTGTACCAAACACGCACGAGTTACTATGTAACCCTATGGCGTGAAGACCGTCCTTCTATCAAAGGGGTGGGCGAGTGTGCCACCTTGCCTGATTTAAGTTGTGACGTTTGTCCTGATTATGAGCAAATATTAACCGAAGCGTGCAATGAGGTGGCGCACGAGGGGCGTATCAACTACGAGCGTTTGCGACCTTATCCGTCAATACTCTTTGGCTTGGAAACGGCGTTAGCGCAAATAAAGGCAAACGGAAGTGCTGCCTTGTTTGACACTCCTTTCGCACGAGGAGAGGAAGGAATCACCATCAACGGCTTGGTGTGGATGGGTACATTCGAGGAAATGGTGCGTCGAATGCAGGAAAAATTGGAGCAGGGTTTTCGGTGTGTGAAGTTGAAAATAGGGGCTATTGACTTTGCGAAAGAATTGGAACTGGTGCGCGGTATTCGTTCGCATTTTACCTCAAAGCAAGTTCAGTTGCGCCTTGATGCCAATGGAGGTTTCGCACCCGATGAGGCTCTCGCAAAGTTGGAACGGTTGGCCAAGTTTGACATTCATTCGATAGAGCAACCCATCAAGCAGCGTCAGTGGCAGCAAATGGCGCTCTTGTGCCGTGAGTCACCCATTCCAATCGCACTCGACGAGGAACTCATTGGTGTGAACCAGCGACGAGACAAAGAAGATTTACTCAATGCCATACGCCCACAATACATCATTTTGAAGCCTTCGTTGCATGGTGGCATGTATGGAACAGAGGAATGGATAGCGTTAGCTAGGCAACGAAACATAGGCTCATGGCTCACCAGTGCGTTGGAGAGTAATGTGGGATTGAACGCCATTGCACAACTTGCTGCAAAGGTTTATGGTCCGCATGTCACCTTCCCACAGGGCTTGGGGACAGGACTTCTATTTACGGATAACGTCCCTATGCCGTTGGAAGTGAGAGGAGATCAGCTGTGGTTCATGCCTGCAAAGGCGTTAAATGAATGTAAAAAATGACTTATCAAGAATTTATCAGCGAATGGAATAACGATGCACAGACTATCCATGTGCAAACCAGTGGGTCGACAGGTGCGCCGAAGAAGATGAATGTAAGGAAGGACAGAATGATTGAAAGTGCCAAGATGACATGTGACTTCCTTGGATTACAGCCTGGTGACACCGCATTGTTGTGCATGAATCTCGATTATATTGGTGCCAAGATGATGGTGGTTCGTTCACTCGTCAGGCAACTTCATTTGATACAGGTAGCCCCCTCCGGTCATCCGTTGGCAACGGTTGACGTTCCAATTACCTTTGCCGCCATGGTTCATCTGCAAGTATATAACTCGCTGCAAGTACCCGAAGAACGGGAAAAATTGCGCCAAATCAAACATCTTATCATTGGCGGAGGGGCTATTGATGATGTCTTAGCAGCCCAACTGCACGACTTTCCTCATGCGGTATGGAGTACTTACGGCATGACAGAAACCCTTTCACACATTGCCTTACGCAGACTGAACGGTCTCGAATCTTCCAGTTGGTACACGCCCTTGCAAGGAATAAAGGTAACAACGAATGCCGATGACTGCTTGGTTATTGATGCGCCGAAGCTTTGTGATTCGCCTATTGTAACGAATGATATGGCCGAAATCCGAGAGACAAGCACTTCTGAGGGGCAAAACACCCTTGCTTTTCGCATCATTGGTCGTCGCGACAACGTCATCAACAGTGGCGGCGTGAAGATTCAGATGGAAGAGTTGGAACGCCTGATGCGCTCTTTCCTCACCATGCCTTACATGGTGACCAAGCGCAAGAGTGAGAAGTTTGGCGAAATAGTAGTGCTGATGGTTGAGCAAGAGGGTGATGACGAGGGAGCAACATTTGAGGAAAAATCTGAGCTACCCATCCTGCGAGCCATCCACAAACTGCTGCATCGGGCCTTGCCTCGTTATTGGGAACCGCGCCTGTATCTGTCGGTAGACCGCATTCCGATGACCGAAACGGGGAAACCCAATCGGGCTTTGGCTCAGCAAATGGCCGAGAAACCTGACTTGCCTTGCAGCCGCGCCTTTGCGGTGGATGACGAATGAGTGGGGAAATAGCCGATGGCAAGTAGAATGTTGCGGTAGGCCATGCCGCCGATATGCGCTACTCGCCTTCGCGAAAAAAGTCGAAAGCGTTTTTTATCTCCTCCATGGTCGCTGTTTGGTTAGTCTTGATGTCGCCCACGTCGGCAAGCAACGTGAAGTTTATCTCGTCACCAAGATTCTTCTTGTCGTGGCGCATCAAGGCGATGAGCTCATCGTAGTCGTCGCATGTAAACGGCAATTGTCCATACCACTCTTTGACGAACCTTACCGCTTGCCGCATCTTCCCCGTGGGGAAGCCGCACTTGACGCAGCTCAGGTACAACTCGCAAACCAGGCCATAGGCCACCGCATAGCCATGTAGTATAGGTTGCCGTTTCAACGACCACGACTCGAAAGCATGGCCGAAGGTATGTCCAAGGTTCAAAGCCTTGCGTATGTTCTGCTCAAAAGGGTCGCGTGTCACCACCTCTTCTTTCACAGCAACAGAGGCGGCAATCATTCCTTGCAGCTGCTGGAAATCGATGTCACCGCTCAAGTCGAACGTCAATAATTCACCTATCATCTTGTCGTTGCTGATCAAGCCGTGCTTCAACATCTCCGCATAGCCACTGCGCAGGTTTTCCAGGTCAAGCGTTTGCAGGAATGCTGCGTGCAGGATGACGAAACAGGCGTCATTGAACACACCTATTTCATTCTTCAGTCCCCCGTAGTTGATGCCCGTCTTGCCACCCACAGAGGCGTCGACCATGGCCAGCAGGGTGGTGGGGATGTTGATGAAATTGATGCCTCTTTTAAAGGTGGAGGCCGCAAATCCCCCCAGGTCGGTAACCATGCCGCCCCCCAGGTTGATGACGCACGAGTGGCGGGTGGCTCTTCCTTCTTGCAGTGCCGTCCATATCTTTTCCACCGACCGCAAGTCTTTGTGAACGTCAGAAGCGGGGATGGTGATGGGCTGTGCGCCTTTCAGCAAGTCAAATTCGCGAATCTTCGGCCAACAATGTTCGGCGGTCGTGTCGTCCGCAACGACGAACATGCGGTCGGGTTGGCATGCTGCAATCGCCTTGGACAGGTCAGCTTGCAAATTTTTGGATAGGATAATCTTTTGTTTCATCTTCTCTTTTTGTGGTTACAAATATAATAAAAAAAGCATATATTCTTGCCTTTAGCGTGGTCTGTTGGGCCACGGAACTCACATTTAAGATGGTTGTTCGGTGTAAACCGACAATCATATCCTTTTTCATGAATGAAGAATAAAACTGCCATTTACACCACGATGCGGACATCGTGGTGGATGGAAACCAATGGAACCTGCTTTTGTTAACAAACCTTTCGTTTGTTAAATCAATTCCTTTTCTTTGACAAAATAAAATTGTAAAATAGAAAAAATGGAGCGACTTTTAAGGCGTTCTATGCCTTTAACTCATCATTTTGTACGCTATTCACATGGGTTAAATCGCCAATTAGCATGCTTTTGCCGTCCAATATGTATGCTTTTACGTCCCAATTTGTATCCTATTGAATGCCTTCTTTGCACTAAAAAGCGGAGTTTTTGTCCCCAAACACGATGCTTTTTTATTTAGCTTTAGCCTTTAATATTATATAAATCGCTAATAATCAGATAGATAATAAAACTCGTTCATAATGAGCCTATTTCCCACGCATGAATATGTTAGTTGAAAAAACGCCCAGCATTTGTGTTAAAATGAGAAGCACCCTTGTTTCATGATAGAGCCGTGTGTGTTGAGCCATCTTTTCCACAAGCTGCCGCTATGATATACAGGTAGGCGATGGGGTAGATGCAGGTATTTCCCCCAACAAGGTAGGAAAAACCCTATGCAGCAATAGTGAAAACATCTTTGGATATACTAAATCTATTGTGTATTTTTGCAATAGATAAAATTATGAAACTTTAAAATATACGACGATGAAAAAGATGATGAAATTATTACCAATCGTGTTAATGGCACTCTTCACGGTCAGCGTTACCTCATGTAGCGACGACAATGATTATTATTATGAAGACCCTTACGATAACTCTCAGGACGTGCTGTATGAGATGGCACAGACCCTGCGTGGACATTGGACGGGAAAGACGGCTGCTCGTTTTAAAGACCCCGATGGACTATTGCGGGAAGAGGTGTACGACACCGACATAGAATTTGATATGTACGATTCCAACTCGCGCAATGGTCGTGGCCGCCAGGTAGATTATTTCAATGGGGAAGTGGCTTACGATAGAACGTTCTCTTGGGCAATCGATTCTCGATCAGGAGATATCATTATTACCTATGATGGTGAAAATGGGAACAAATTCCAGATGATCATTGATTTTGACGACATGAAACTCGATGATCACACGTTCTCAGGTGTGATGGTTGGCAGCGGTGAGTCGGATGAGTTTTCATATACTCGCTATACCTATGCCAAGAAGGTGACGATGGATTTTGAGGAGTAATGTAGTTGAGCCAGGGGCGGTTGCCATCGTTGATGATTAGGGTAACCCCCAGGCTCGTTGCACTTTCTCTACTGGTAATGTTTCTACTCGGCGTTCGATAGCGTCGGGTAGATTGCAGAAAAAGTCGATGCCAGTCTTCTGTTCCAGCTCGTGGATGTTGACAACGTATTTGCCGAGTGACGTGTCACCGTTGGCCTCGTGTTCCACCCAGAAGCCGAGTGCCTTGTACCCCATCTTGTTCTTGCACAGCACGGCCATGAAGAAGTATTTGGGTACGATGAGCCCTTGACCGAGGGTAGTCAGTATTTGGCTGCGGTTGTCTATAGTTCCGCCTTTGCACACGTACAGCGTATCACGAAAACCATCTTGATTCCACGATCTTATTTGTGCTTCCATGTTCTTCCAAACTCCATCATTGAAGGCGTGCACTTGTGGCATCATGTTGGAGAGATAGAAGGTTTGGATGTTGGCTTCTCTCGACCCCAGACGGTCGGCTGAGGGGCAGATGTGGCCGTGGTCGTAGCCCGTACGCCAAAAGGGATCTCTGTCAAATTGGTAGGCTGATGGAATATTCTCGTCGCGTGGATATTGATTGGTATCCGATCGGTAGCGGCTGGTGTGGGCTTCGCTAACGCCTCGGTACATCTGGTAGCAGCTCCAGCGTAGTGATTTCTTGCTGGTGTCCCATTCTGTAGAATAGTTCACGCCACGTTCGCCTGTTCGTTTGTTGAGTAGTGCCTTGTGCACGATAATCATGCTGCTGCCTCCTTTCACTTTTGGAAACTCCAAACGGCTAACCTCAGGAGGCATCATGGGGTTGCCTACGGTGGATATGCCAATATATTGGTTGGCGTTGACGTTGGCTTCAGCAGACTCTTTTGAACCATTGTCGTCACTGCATGATGCCAGTGCGAGGATGGCGAAGAGTGGGAAGAGAAAGTGGTTGAATTTGTTCATCGGCGTTTGGTGGAATGAAAAAAGTGCGACCGACCGTATATGCAACTACGCCCGAACGCACTTTCTTGTCGTCAAAAAAAGTTTTGTATCTTATTTCTGAATCTTACCGTAACGGTTCATGAAGCGGTCTACGCGACCTGCCGTGTCAACAAGTTTGCTCTTGCCGGTATAGAAAGGGTGTGAGCTACTTGAGATTTCTACTTTTACCACAGGGTAAGTTTCGCCTTCAAATTCTACTGTCTCGTTACTCTTGCATGTAGACTTTGTAAGGAACATATCGCCGTTGGACATATCCTTGAATACGACGGGGCGATAGTTTTCTGGATGAATTCCTTTTTTCATTTTGATTTCTTATTGAATATAATTGAATTAACTAAGCTATATAGGCTGCAAAAGTACGAAGAATTTCGCAAACAGCCAAACGTATCAATGCTTTTTTGTTATTTCACGACTAAGTTCTTCAGTTCCCAGGTGCCGGCCGACTGTGTTGTGCTTTTGTACTGGAAGGCGATTCTTACGTCTTTCTTGCCTGCGTAGGCGCTGAGGTCAACGGTTGAGTTGACGGAAGTCCAGTCCTTGTTCGACGGCCATTTGCTGGGTGTAAGAACCTCCCAGGTGGCTGTCGAGGGCTTGCCGCTCTTATAGTTCGTAGATATCTTGATGAAGATTTCATCTTTCATGGACTTGAAGAAGTTTGCAGCTTGCTCAACAGTCAGCGTGACGGTTGTCTTGCCGCTCAGGTCGAGGGCGGGTGAGATGAGCCAGCTTTCCGTTTCGTATTTCTTGTTCTGGAAAAAGGCACTGGCCTTCACTTGGTGGTATTTTTTGTCCACAAACCATACGGCTTTAAGGCCTTGCGGTAGGTCTTTCTCGTTGGCAATGGTAAAGGAGCCTATGCTCTCGGCGAACGTTTCGTTCAAGATGTCAGTGGATGGCGTTCCTGGTTGGGTGGGTTTTGTCCCGAAACTCTTGGTGCCGACCATGGCATACGACACGTTTTTCAGTCCTGTGATGCCAAAGTACTTCTCTATGTCTCCATAGAGCGTTATCTCTTTCTTGTACAAGTCCTTGTTTTTCTTCAGGTTCAGTCCAGTCCTGATATTGCCGCTTGGCAGTTGTATAGGCATGCAGTTGGCGATGTTTGTCTCATCAGCTTTGTCGGCAATAAGGAAGTTGGTCTCCGTTTCGCAGCCCTCTGCGGTGAACTTGGCCTCGTTTCTGTCCTTTCCGGGAATGAATCCCACGATGTATCCCTTGACGAAAACCTTGGCAACCTTTTCCTTTTTCATCGCTGATGCTACGTTGAAGGGTGATGCCTCTGTGCCGTCACCAGTTGGGTCAACGCTTGTTCCCGGCTCCTGTGGCTGTGAGCTTTCGCTCGTTTTGCCATTAACTGAGTAGAGATAGCTCTTGTTGGTAACGGTTTCTGGCGTGTTCCCCATGTAGTTGGTGAACTGTCCGCAAACCACAACTTCGTCACCCACCTTGATATTCTCTGAGGTGAACTTCTTGTTTCCCAATCCTAAGCTGCGGAAGATGTAGAGCTGTCCTTTAGTTGTGCCATCGTCAGATATATAATAGGTGGCATTGCCGAAATTGGATGTGTTGATTTCCTTGATGGAGACAATCTTGCCCTTGACGTATACCTCGGCCGAGTTGGCACCGGTCTCGAGGCCTTTAATCATCTTGATGGCACCGGCCACGTTGTATGGATCTTCCAGTGTTCCTGTTCCCTTGGGGTCGGTTGGAGCGACAATCTCGCCACCATCATTGTCTTTGGGGTATTCGTAGGGTGCGGGAACGTCCTCACAGCTGGAAAGGCTCAGTGCCGCAATGGCCAGCGAAAGGAATGAATAAAATAGCTTTTTCATCATTATTTCTTTTATTGATAGTTGTTCTTTTGGGTTTTGGTTCTTGGCTTTCAGTCAAGAGTGCCATTAGATTCCGAATCTCCGACAGTAGCCTTAGCCTATTTGGTCGGCTTGATGTCGTTGGCCGAGCGTAGCAGGATTTGCCAGGTGTCACGGAACCTGGTGAAGATGCCTGTGATGTCTACGGCGCCTGTTGGCATGGGCTGGTTGGCAAAGTCGGCGTAGGTGCTGGTGCGTATCACCATCTTCTTGCTGCTGATGCCTGTCAGAGTGCGGTTCACCGCATTGGCTATTAGGGTGGCACTGCCGTCATTGGGTGCGAAGACAGCCTTGCCGTCAGCCTCTTTCAGTCTGACGTTTTTCAGGGTCATGAGCTTTCCACAGTGCTCTGCCATGTATTGTCCATCGCTGATCTTGCCGACATCGAACACCGTAGGCTCTATCTTACCTGGTTGAACGGAGCCAATAAGCTTGTAATGGCGTTCCCAAACATAGCGGTTTAGGCGACCTACCTGCAGTTGTCCTGTTTTCTTGTTGGTGTATACACCGCCTATTTGTCCTTGGTTTCCATAGCCACCTATCTTTAATCCTTTTAGTGAGATGAGTACTTCCTGGCCCACGGGCAGGTAGCCGTACAGGGCACCTTGTGCCACGGAGATGATAATGGCTCCCGTCTCATCCTGCAAAGCAAACTGGTTGTAGAGGTTTCCTTCGATGTCGTTGCCTGTCACCCAACCTTTGATTTGCACGTCTTCGGTTATCTCTTCCATGCCGTTCGAGGCAATTGTTCCGTTGTACTTGGCTTTCAATTGTTTGATGCTGAGTACGTTGGTCTCTGTGAGTTCCTTGTTTCCGTAGGGCGGTTCATTTAGGTCGGGAGCGTCATAGTCGTCACCCATGCACGAAGCCAAGAGGGTGCAAGCCAGTACCATGATGATATGTTTGAGCTCTTTCATGTCTTTGTCGTTATGTTAGAATCTGTATGAAATCTGGAACATGCCGTTGGTTCCGTAAGCGTAATATTTCTTGGGGTTGTGCGGAAACTTGTAAACTCTTGTTACGCCAACTCCTTTTTCGGTTGTATAGTTGCTCGACCGGCTTTGCTCGTAGCCGCCCGTCACAATGCGTTGGTTGTTCAAGATGTTGGTCACCATGAGGTTGAAGTTCAGCTGTCCCTTCTTCAGGCGGAAGCTCTTGCCGATGCTGCCGTCCAACATGAAACCACCATTGCCTTTCGCTTGGTCCGTGATGTCGTTTCCTTCGTTGTCGGTGGGTGTCCTACCTTTGTATCTGGCGTTTGGTGAATAGGACAGGTAGATACGGTCGTAGTAGTTTCCGTTCAAATCGACGTACCATCCGTTCTGATGATAGCTCAGTCCGATGCTTGTGGCCGTCAATGGTGTTCCTGCTTCGCGCATGTTCTTATTCAATACGATGTCGTCGGTGTAGGTTGCCCGCGTTGAGTTGAGGTAGCGTACCTTGGCATTGTTGATGTTCTTGGCCTCGCTCCAGGTGCCGATGGTCTTCAGGTCTAGGTAGGATGCCAGTTTGAACCGTGCACCCAACTCTACGCCGTATGCCTCTTTCTCGATACCTGTCATGGAAACGTACGAGAACGAGTTGATGTCATCGAAGTAGAAATTCTGCCATTCGGTGACATTATTCATCCTGTTGTAGTAGGCGTTCACGTTGGCATGCACCCAAGCGTTTTGATACTGATAGCCCAATTCGCTGCTGAAGATGTGTTCGTTCTTCAAGTCTTGTACAAAGTCGTTGTTCATTTCGGGCGAAGCAAATGCGGTGCGTGCCACAGGTGCACGCCATTCATATCCTGCCCCAATAGACAGCACGTTTCCCCTGCCGGCGTCTAAGGTGAGGCTGGTTTTGCCGCCACCATCCAAGAATTTGGCCCGTCCGCTCTTGCCATACGAGTTGTTGGCAAACATGCCGTTGCGCATGTAGCCCTCTCGTTGCATGTCGGTTGCGCCGATTTTTCCAGCCACCATCAAGTGCCAGCGTCCCAATGTGGCCAAATAATTGGTCCAAGCCTGTGCTTTGTTGACGATGATGTCGTAGTCGTAGCCAAATTTATCACCTTCGCCAACCAGTCGTCCTGCACGGTCTGCCCCCATGGTATTCAGGTCATACTGCACTGCATCGCTGCCGGCAGGATAGTTGCCCAGTGCGTAAGTGTTGATATTGTGGTAGCTCTTGGCACCCAACAGGTCTTCTATGGTTTGATAATGTCTGCCCTGGTTGCGTCCCAGCACAAGTCCTAAGTTCCATGTTTGGTCCTTGTTCAACTTCTGAGTGAACGTTGATGCCAGATTCATCACCAAGTTGTCGTTGTGGCGGGCCTGCACGTAATACATGGCATCGGCACCATTCTCGCCAGCCTGACGGTTGGACCAATACAGTCGGTCCCAGTTAATTTGCCGGTTGGCCTTCGAGGCTGTCCAGTAATTGTATGCCTCGTTCCAATCTAAAAAGGCTGCGTGGCTCCTGTCCCGAGCATCCGGATCTTCGCCCCAAACGTCGTAATAGCTGCTTGGAAAGTTCTTCCAATAGTCGGGTTGTGGGTTCTCTGCGTTGCTGTAGTTCAGCTTGGTGCTCTTGTACATGCTGTATTTGCCGAAGAAAGAAGTGGTGAGCTGCATGTCCTTGTTGATGTCCCAGTCCCAGGTCATCAATGCTGATGGTGCGAAATCGTTGACCACGCGCGAGTTGCGTTTCTTCCCATTTTGATATCCCCAGTAAGGGTTGTACAGGTAGTCGTTAGCCAACCAATAGGCCTCATCGGTGGATGCGCCCTGCGACGCACGCTCGGTGGGGTTGCCCCAGGTAGATAATGCCAGCGAATGGCCGTTGCTCCATTTCTTCTGTACGCCGAGGAAATAGGAGAGTGCGTTATAGAACGTGCCCTCCACGTAGCCTCTGTTGGCCCATCGATAGGTAAGGTTGGCGGCCACGGCCCATCCCTTGGCGTCGAATCCTGACGCATAGGTGTACATGCCTCTTGCGGTGTAGTTGCGGTTGGCGGCACCCAACGAGAAGCGATGGCCAGCCGGCATGCTGCCCGCACGGAAGTCATAATTGTTACTGCCGGCCATGCCGTTCACCGCAAAGCTGTTGCTTTCGAACGGCAAGGCGAAGTCAACGTTGCGGGTTTGTTGGTTCAACCCGCCAATCATGGAGTACCTAAACTGTCCCGACTCCATGTCGTTCATCGGTGCACCGTTGATGTACACGTCATTGTACTTCTGATTCAGTCCGCGGTAACGAAAGCGAACGGGGGAGAATAGATAGCCTACTCCGGAAGCATAGGCATTGGTGTTCGAGTTGAGGATGGTCACGTTTTGGGTCATGTTGTCATCCTCGCCCAATTGTGCTTCCGTGAAAGTGAAAGCCGATTCGTCCACGAGGGGAGCCTTCTGCTGGTCGGTTTTGTCGTTTTGGGCATGAACCAACGATGCGAAACACAAGGCAAGAACGGCAAGCGTTAGCTTATTCTGCATAATGGAAGATTTTCTTTGTGAATGATTTTCAGCTACAAAGTAACAAAATATTTTTTGATGAATGAAATTTTCATGTCGTATTTTTCCTCTTTCCACCTTATTTTATTTGAAATAAATGGCTTATCTTTGCAAAACAAACATGCATCATAAAACAAACAAGCATATTAAGATGAAAAAACTATTCATGCTTTTGGGGCTGCTGCTGGTAGGCCTCTTGGCTATTTCTGGGCAGGACAAATATTCGGTGTACGCCGTGGGATTCTACAATCAGGAAAACCTCTTCGACACTTGTCATGATGAGGGAAAGAACGATTACGACTTTCTGCCCAACGGATCGTACAAATGGGATGGATTGAAGTACACGCACAAACTGCGCAATTTGGCTCGCGCCCTGGCCGACATGGGTACGGACGTGTTGCCAAACGTGGGCTGTGCCCTTATCGGACTGAGCGAAGTGGAGAACGCGCGGGTGCTCGACGCGCTGGTGGCTCAAGAACCCTTGGCGGCGCGCGGCTATCGTTACATCCATGTAGAGGGGCCCGATAGGCGTGGCATCGATTGCGCCGTGCTGTACAATCCGCAGCTATTTAAACCTGCGTCTGTCAAGCTGGTGCCGTATGTTCAACCGCTTGAAAAAGATAGTGCCTACTTCACCCGTGGATTCCTCACCGTTACGGGTACGATGGGTGGCGACCATGTGGCAGCCATCGTGTGCCACTGGCCCAGTCGTTACAGTGGGTCGTTCTACCGGGAGGTGGCCGCCGCGCAGGTGAAAGTCATCAAGGATTCGCTTTTGCAGCGCGACCCAGCCATCAAAGTCATGGTCATGGGCGATATGAACGACGACCCCGTGAACAAGAGTATGGCCGAGGTGCTGTCCGCCAGGGCCGAGATTGACGACGTGGAGGATGGCGACATGTACAATCCTTGGTACAACGTACTGGCCAAGCAGGGTAAGGGAACGTTGATGTATAACGGCTCATGGAATCTTTTCGACCAGATTGTATTGTCGCCGAACATGCTAAATAAGAAAGGTGTAAAGGACTTCTCGTCCCTTAAATATTGGAAGCACCAGATTCAACACCGCGACTATCTCATCCAAACCACCGGCAAATACAAGGGTGCACCCAAGCGTACGACGGCCGGAGGCGTATGGCTCAATGGTTATAGTGACCACCTACCGGTAGTGGTGTACTTGGTGAAACAACAACAGAAGGTACTTTGAACATTGAACTTTGAACATTGAACTTTGAACTTTTTGATTGGCAGAGGTATCAACTTGTGAACTTGTAAACTCGTGAACACATCAACTTATACAAGTACAACTATCTACTCCCCTCCCTTTTGGGGAGGGGTTGGGGGTGAGGCTTTCTCTCCCTTTTGGGGAGGGGTCGGGGGAGAGGCTTCAATCTCAATGACTTTCCCCTCCAAACTCATTGAGTTTCCCCTCCAATCTCAATGAGTTTGCACCCCAAAGTCAATGAGTTTAGAACGGTGGATGATTTTGTGAGCTTCCACATAGGAAATCTAATAGGAATTATCCGCTGGCGAGGGAAGATAAAAGCAATTAACTCGTAAACATGTAAATTTCAAACTCGTAAACATATAAACTTGTGAACTCGTCAACTTGTGAACTCGTCAACTTTTGAACTTTTAATCCTGTCAACTCATACATGCACAACCATCAACCCTCTCTTCCTTCTTGTTTCTCCCCTCCTTTGGAGGGGTTGGGGGAGGCTTTCCGGGGAGATAGGCTGCCCTACCCACAATGATAGAAACTCATCCCTTTGAACCATTTTTGCCCAAGAATGCCACCTTGCTGATGTTGGGCACGTTTCCTCCAGCTTCTAAACGTTGGTGCATGCCGTTCTATTACCCCAATTTCCAGAACGATATGTGGCGCATCTTCGGCTATTTGTTTTTCGGTGATAAACAACATTTCGTGAATCAGCGGGAAAAAACGTTCCATTTAGAAGCACTGAAAGGCTTTCTCAAAGAAAGAGGTGTAGCTCTTTTCGATACTGCTCTACGTGTACACCGAACCAAAAACACCGCATCTGACAAGGATTTGGAAATCATCGAGCCGGCCGATCTCGATGGCTTGCTGCGGGCTTTGCCGCATTGTACAGCCGTACTCACGGCTGGTCAAAAGGCTACGGCCATCTTCACCCGCCATTTTGACATCGCTGCGCCGGCGATGGGAGCCTACGTCACGTTCAGTTTCGACGGCCGGTCGATGCGGTTGTACCGCATGCCCAGCTCTTCGCGAGCCTATCCCATGAAGCTGGAGAGGAAGGCAGAAAGCTATCGGGTGATGTTCGAAGACGTGCTAGGACTGCCCCCTAAAAAGACTGAATAAAACAAACAAATATGATGACAGATAAAGAACGAAATCATGAAGTGACCGTCATTGGCATCGCAGGCGGCACCGGATCGGGAAAGACCACGGTGGTTAGAAAGATTGTTGAGGCCCTGCCACCTAATCATGTGGCCGTGGTGCCGCTCGACTCGTATTACAACGACACCTCAGAAATGACCGAGGAGGAGCGCCACGCCATCAACTTTGATCATCCCGATGCCTTTGATTGGAAGCTGCTCATCAAGCAGGTGAACGAATTGCGCGAAGGTGAACCCATCGAGCAGCCCACCTATTCTTATTTAAAGTGCAACCGCCTGCCCGAAACCATCCATGTGGAACCCCGGCCGGTGATTATCATCGAGGGCATCATGACGCTGCTCAACAAGCGACTGCGCGAGATGATGGATCTGAAGGTGTTTGTTGATTGTGATCCCGACGAGCGGCTCATCCGCAACATCCAGCGCGATACCATCGAACGGGGACGGGATGTTAACATGGTGGTTCAGCGATACTTGGACGTGCTGAAGCCCATGCACGAGCAGTTCATCGAGCCCACCAAGCGATTTGCCGACGTGATTATCCCGCAAGGAGGGGAGAATCTCAAGGGCATTGATATCCTCTGTAAATATGTCGAGCGCCTGGTGCTGATGAATTTAAGTTGACCCATGAACAGTGCGGAGGCGTGAGTCGAAATGGTTTCATGATGCACCTCTTGCCGTTTCCGATTAGACGTTTTCCTTCTTTTGGGTTATAAATTAATATTTATTCGCATTCCGTACCGTTGGAATGTCGATTTTATTCGCTATCTTTGCGAGAGTAAGATGGTTGAATCGTCAATGGAGATTGATTCGCCCTCATCATCAAAACAACTACGACATTGTAACATATTCATTTATAATAAACAGAAGAAAATGAAAACAATTTATGATTTTTCAGTAAAAGACAGAAAAGGTAACGATGTATCTCTCAAGGAGTATGCCAACGAAGTGCTCTTGATTGTCAACACAGCGACAAAATGTGGTTTCACTCCTCAATACGAAGAGCTGGAGAAGCTCTACGAGAAATACCATGCAAAAGGCTTCGAGATTCTTGATTTCCCTTGCAACCAATTTGGACAGCAGGCACCAGGAACGGACGAGAGCATCCACGAGTTCTGTAAACTGACATACGGTACCGAATTCCCACGCTTCAAGAAAATCAAGGTAAACGGTGACGATGCCGACCCACTTTACAAGTTCCTCAAAGAGCAGAAAGGCTTTGCAGGCTGGGATATGAGTCACCCTATCGCTCCCGTTCTTGTTGACATCCTGTCAAAAGAAGATCCCGATTACGAGCAGAAGCCCGACATCAAATGGAATTTCACCAAGTTCCTTATCAACAAACAGGGACAGGTTGTCGCACGCTTCGAACCCACAGAGAAGTTAGAGCATGTCGCTCAACAAATCGAGGAACTGTTATAATGGAAAGTGAAAAAGGTGAAATCCGCATGCTTCCGTATGTGTGTTTCACCTTTTTCGTTTCATCTTTCCCAATTTTCGTTACAGCGTTCACGACGCTTATTTCATATCTTACATGATGGAACAACAAAAGCAATATACCCGTTGCCTCATTGTTGGTAGCGGACCGGCAGGCTATACGGCTGCCATCTATACGGCTCCCGCCAATCTCAATCCCGTGCTTTATTGCGGATTGCAGACAGGCGGCCAGCTCACTCAAACCACTGAGGTGGAGAATTTTCCCGGTTACCCCGAGGGTGTCGACGGCAATCAAATGATGATGGATTTGCGTCAGCAGGCCGAACGCTATGGAACAGATATCCGAGACGGTGAGATTGTCAAGGCCGACTTAACCAAAGCGCCTTACACACTGGTCACCGATAGTGGCGATGAGCTTCAGGCAGAAACTGTGATTATTGCCACAGGAGCATCTGCCAAGTATCTTGGCTTGGAGGATGAGGAGAAGTATAAGGGGCAAGGTGTGAGTGCCTGTGCCACTTGTGACGGATTTTTCTATCGCGGCAAGGTGGTGGCTGTCGTGGGTGGTGGCGACACAGCTTGCGAAGAAGCTACCTATCTGGCTGGCCTTTGCAGTAAGGTGTACCTGATTGTGCGCAAAGATTATCTGCGTGCCTCTGATGTGATGCAACAACGTGTGGAGGAGAACGAGAAGATAGAGATACTCTATAAGCACAACGCCACTGGCCTCTATGGTGAGAATGGCGTTGAGGGCGTTCACCTGGTCAAGCATTTGGGCGAGGAAAACGAGGAGCGTTACGACCTGCCCATCGACGGTTTCTTCTTAGCTATTGGACACACTCCCAACTCGTCTGTGTTCAAAGACTTCCTTGAAACCAATCAAGCAGGTTACATCAAAACCATCCCTGGTACGCCCAAGACCAAGATTCCCGGTGTGTATGCGGCTGGTGATGTGGCTGATCCCGTGTATCGTCAGGCTGTCGTAGCTGCGGGAACAGGCTGTCAGGCTGCACTTGAGGCAGAGCGATACCTTACTGAAATCAATAAATAATCTTGGACTTGCGCTGGATTTAAGAGTATAAAACCTTACTTTCAGCATGCCGAAGAAACGTAATTTTGCACGTTTAAACATGACGGCAGCGTTGACAAGATGGATAAATAAAAGCGGTCTATAGCACACGATGGGTGTTATAGACCGCTTTTTGTCACATTGTTTTTATCTTTCTTTCAATAGAATCGTTTGATATGTCAAGCTGGATTGCAGCCAAAACGACGTTCGTTAGTCGTTATATTGGGCCGTAATTTCGCAAATCTTCACAATAACTTCGACCGCCTTTTTCATGACCTGAATAGAGACAAACTCGTAAGGGCCATGGAAGTTAACACCGCCAGCGAAGATGTTTGGGCAGGGTAAGCCCTTGAAACTGAGCTGTGCGCCATCGGTTCCGCCACGGATAGGCTCCACTTTCGGGGCCACACCGGTTTCTTGCATGGCTTGCAAAACGATGTCGATGACGTGCATGTTCGGTTCAATTTTCTCCTTCATGTTGTAGTACTGGTCCTTGATGACAATCTC
This sequence comes from uncultured Prevotella sp., assembly GCA_900547085.1. Classification (GTDB taxonomy): domain Bacteria; phylum Bacteroidota; class Bacteroidia; order Bacteroidales; family Bacteroidaceae; genus Prevotella. The sequence goes on along the minus strand of URFI01000004.1, from coordinate 4,900 downwards.
AACCGTACCCTCACCATACTTTTCGTTCATCTTTCGTGCGCAGTCTTCCATAAAGTCCTTGCGGTCTTCGAACTTCTCACGGTCGTGATCTCGGATGAGATAATTCATCTTGGCCTCTTCTGTTCGGGTCTCCATGCCCAGCAGATGATAGAATCCTTGATAGCCCTCGGTATTCTCTGGAATGTCCGTGTCGGGAATCATGGCGTTGAACTCGCATGCCAACCGATTGGCATTGATCATCTTGTCTTTTGCATATCCTGTATGAACGCTCACCCCTTTGATGGTGATTTTGGCACTGGCAGCGTTGAAGTTCTCGTACTCCAGGTCGCCAATGTCACCTCCATCCATGGTGTAAGCCCAGCTGCAAGCAAACTTTTCCACGTCAAAATGGTGCGCGCCAAGTCCTATTTCCTCATCAGGATTGAACCCCATGCGAATGTCACCATGCTCAATTTCGTCGTGATCACGTAGGTAGCACATGGCATCTACAATCTCTGCGATGCCTGCTTTGTCGTCAGCACCCAGCAACGTGTGCCCATCTGTCACGATAAGATCCTCGCCGATGTGCGCCTTCAGTTCAGGAAATTTCTCTGGAGAAGACACGATACCCTCTGAAAGGATGATGTCGCCGCCGTCATAATTGTTCACAATGCGTGCCTTGATGTCAGCTCCGCTGGCATCGGGACTGGTGTCATAATGTGAGATGAAGCCGATGGTAGGTATGTCTTTTTTAGTGTTTGCCTTCAGCGTGGCATAGATGTATCCTTTTTCATCCATCTCTACATCCGAAAATCCTTCACGTTCCAACTCCTCTTTGAGGTACTTGGCGAAAACGAGTTGTTTTGATGTGCTGGGGACTGTCTGCGAGTCTTCGGACGACTGGGTATCAAACTTGGTATAGTTGATAAATCTCTCTGTAATGTCCATGTGTTTTTAGAATTAAGTGTGATTTCACTAGTAAGGGTGACTCCGGCGGGATTCAAACCCGCGATCTCAGGAACCGGAATCCTGCATTCTATTCAGCTGAACTACGGAGCCATAATGTGTGTGCAAATATAAAGAAAAAAGTTGATACCGACAAAACATGCCTTCTTATTTTTCTTTTTTCCGTTTTGTAGCCACCGTGTGGTATGATAAATCTTTCGGTCATATTTTACATCCCAGCCTTTCGTATTCATTATAAAATCAATACCTTTGCATAAGACAGGCTTCACCTCAGCAATTCCAAGCAGGCCTGATTGCATTCGGTTCGCACTGTCTTTGCATAAGACAGGCTTCACCTCAGCAATTTCAAGCGAGCTTGATTGTATTCGGTTCGCGCTGTCTTTGCAAAAGACAGGCTTACGATGTATATAAATAAGGTGAATAGATGCGGATGAAAGGGAGAAGTTTGTTGAATAATGACCTAAACCACTCAAATAAAATGAGAAAAATTATTTTATCCTGCATCCTGTTGGGGATGACTTGTATGGCCAAGGCACAATCGTTGCCCGTGTATCTTGATCCAACTAAAAACGTGGAAGAACGCATTGAAGATGCATTGCAACGCATGACGCTGGCCGAAAAGATTAGAGTGATTCATGCGCAAAGCAAATTTTCGTCGGCAGGCGTTCCTCGTTTGGGGTTTCCTGACTTTTGGACTGACGATGGTCCTCACGGCGTTCGCCCTGACGTACTGTGGGATGAGTGGGAACAGGCTGGGCAGACCAACGACTCGTGTGTGGCCTTTCCAGCACTGACCTGTCTGACTGCCTCCTGGAATCCACAGTTGGGCATGCTCTATGGAAAGAGCTTAGGCGAGGAAGCCCGCTATAGAGGGAAGAACATGATACTCGGTCCTGGCGTCAATATCAACCGCACTCCGCTGAACGGACGCAACTTTGAGTACATGGGCGAAGACCCATTTCTGGCCTCCCGCATGGTGGTTCCTTATGTTCAGGGACTGCAATCGATTGGTGTGGCAGCCTGTGTGAAGCACTATGCTTTGAACAATGACGAGGAATACCGGCATCAGGTCAACGTAATTGTGGACGACAGAGCCTTGCATGAGATTTACCTTCCCGCCTTCAAAGCCGCCGTGCAGGAAGGAAAAGCATGGGGCATCATGGGGGCATACAACCTGTATAAGAATCAGCACAACTGTCACAATCAGTATCTGCTCAACGACATCCTCAAGCGCGATTGGGGATTTGACGGTGTGGTGGTGAGCGATTGGGGCGGTGCGCACGATACCGAACAGGCCATTAAGAACGGACTTGACATGGAATTTGGCACCTGGACCGATGGACTCACCATGGGGGCCACCAATGCTTACGAAAATTATTACCTGGCAAGGCCTTATTTGAAGTTAATCCAAGAAGGGAAGTTCACGACCCGCGAACTGGATGAAAAGGTGCGCAGAGTGCTGCGTTTGTTTTATCGTACAACGATGGATCAAACGTACAAGCAAGGTTTCTTATGCTCTGACGCTCACTATGAGGCAGCCCAGAAGATTGCAGAAGAGGGCATTGTGCTGTTGAAAAACCAAGGAAACGTGCTGCCCATTGATCTCCATCAGGCCAAACGGGTGCTTGTGGTGGGCGAGAACGCCATTAAGATGATGACCGTTGGCGGCGGAAGCTCGTCCTTGAAAGTGCAACGCGAGATTTCTCCGCTCGATGGACTGAAGGCAAGATTGGCAGGAAAAGCAACCGTAGACTATGCCCGAGGCTATGTGGGTGATGTCACTGGCAATTACAATGGCGTAACAACGGGGCAGGATTTGTCCGAAAAGAGGTCGGCTGACGAGCTGATTGCCGAAGCGGTTTCCAAGGCTAAAGAGGCCGACTATGTGATATTCTTCGGTGGTTTGAACAAGAGCGACTATCAAGATTGCGAGGGACACGACCGCAAATCATACGGCTTGCCCTACCAGCAAGACCGTGTAATCACCGCCTTGGCCAAGGTCAACAAAAACTTTATCTATGTCAATATCTCCGGCAATGCTGTTGAAATGCCGTGGGTGAAGCAGGTTCCGGCCATCGTGCAGGGCTGGTTCATCGGCTCACAGGCTGGTGTGGCATTGGCTTCTGTACTCGTGGGTGATACCAATCCGTCGGGCAAACTGCCATACACCTGGTTCAAGACCTTGAACGACGTGCCAGCTCACCGACTGAACAGCTATCCCGGAACGTGGCGTGCTGACAAGAAGGTGATAGACGAAACCTACAAGGAAGGCATTTTCGTGGGCTACAGGTGGGTTGACAAGGATAAGACGAAGCCGCTCTTCGCCTTCGGACATGGGCTGAGCTACACCACCTTTGACCTTTCAAATTTGCGCTTGAGTCAGAAGAAGATGACGGAAAACGACCAACTCACAGCCACCGTCACGGTCAAGAATACGGGTCGCCGCGCAGGCGCTGAGGTGGTTCAGCTGTATATCAGCGACCTGAAATCGTCGTTGCTTCGCCCCAAAAAGGAACTCAAAGGCTTCAAGAAGGTGTATCTTGCTCCGGGAGAGACCAAGGATGTAGACATCACCATCGACCGCTCTGCCTTGAGTTTCTACCATGACAAGCAACAAAAGTGGGTGGCCGAGCCAGGAGATTTCGAGGTATTGGTGGGCAATGCTTCCGACCATCTTCCGCTCAAAGTCAAGTTTACATTACAATAAAGCCGCCTCGGTGTTGATGACACGCATCAACGGAAACGGTTTTTGAATCAAGCAGATTACGTCACAGCAATTCAAACTAATTGGTTTGTCTTGGCCTTGTTCTGTTATTATCATCAAATCCTCCACGTTCACCTCCATGGAAACGTGGAGGATTTTTGTGTGGCCACGGTACTCCAGTACCCTGAATATTAGCAGTTGGCGGAACGGAATTAAATAGATATCAATTAACGGGAAGTAGGATAAAACGTTGACTTTTTTTACCAAAAATCGCCCTTAAAACGGCACATGTAAATGTTCAATCTGGAAAAAATCAATAGGCAAGCAGACGGCAAATAAGAGAAAACAGGGCAAGAAAAATCAAATTTTACCCCCAAAAGCTGCACTTTTCGTGCTTAAAAGTATCATTTTGGTGGACTATCTGCATGCTTTAGACGGTTAAAAGCATGCATATTTCATTCTTAAAGCAATGCTTTTGGCTAAAAAAGACTTTAAAAATAGACTTCTTGTACTGTAAGATAAACGTAAGTTATTGGATGTTAATGGGATACGATGTTTGTTGATTTTGGCCGAATTTGCGACCGTGATACTGATTTGTTGAGAATAAACGAAATATGGAGCGGTTGGATGTCAAGAAAAATCATTCGCGACAATCATCGTGACCCTCATCCTCTTGGTGTGTGCAAATAGTCATTAAAAATGCGTAAATAGTATCTTTTTGTGTTATTGTTGTCCCGAATACTTGTGTATGATTGATATAACGTCTATCTTTGCAGACACGTCAGCAACCAAGAGGTGGCGTGCCAAACCAGACATAAAGTTTTAGAAAATACAACGATGAGCAAATTGATAAAACCACCCCACTATCATGCATTATTGGACATGAAGCAGACAGAGCGGGGCATTAAACAGATAAAAGATTTTTTTCAACAAAACCTTTCCACCGAATTGCGGCTGCGTCGCGTCACTGCCCCCTTGTTCGTTCTCAAGGGACTGGGCATCAACGACGACCTCAATGGGGTGGAAAGGCCGGTAAGTTTTCCCATCAAGGATTTGGGAGACGCAGAGGCAGAGGTAGTACACTCGTTGGCCAAGTGGAAAAGACTGACGCTGGCTGAGTACAATATTCAGCCTGGCCATGGCATCTACACCGACATGAACGCCATCAGAGCCGACGAGGAACTGGACAACCTGCATTCGTTGTACGTCGATCAGTGGGACTGGGAGGCAGTTATCACCCCCGAACAACGC
>URFI01000003.1 GCA_900547085.1 uncultured Prevotella sp. | reverse complement strand
AACCTTTAATTTCTTCATTTTCATAATTCGATGTTTATTATAGGTGATTACAAAAGTCAAAGATACAAAATAATCATCAATGCTCGTTAATAATGGTGCTTTTTAATGTTCTGTCCCCAATTTTATCATTCACAGGGGGCTAAGGCTGGTCGTGATGAGCCACACTTCTATGCCATTTCCTGCTTTTCATGTTACATGAGGTAAAGCACGGCTTCGTTTCCTTCGTTCATGAGCAAGTCGAGAATGCTCAAATTGGGTAAGAATCCGTGCTTTTGGGCATACACTTGGTAATAGGGTATGGGTGTGAAAGCATCGTCTGGGAGTGGATGTTTGGGACGAATGGCATCCCTTAGATTTATTGTTTGGGGCATCTGCAGCGGCAAGTCGTCGGCGTTCACGTAGGTTGTAGTTTCCTGTATGTTCGGTTCTATGTCCAACAACTGGCACATCTTCATTGTGATTTCGAGGTTGAAATCGTACAGAAAAGTCCATTTCTTCGTGAAAAAAGGGTGTAAGTCATCCGCATAATACTCAAAGAAAGGGCTCTCACCGTAGGCCGACTGTAGGGCGTTCCAGTGCAGATGACGCCAGTTGGCATGGTCGCTGATGCGAATATCGCGCATTGGGCATTTGAGATTGTCATACTTTTCCACCGGAATGCTCAGCACCTGAATGCCATTTGTCATGGCGATGTTGCAACGGTTGCGGTACGTTTGCTTGACGTAGTTGTCGTGACTTTCCAGGTAACAAACGTCGTAACGATTGAGTTTCTGGTACCACTGCACGGGCCCAAAGTAGGTGGATGAAAGAAGAACGCTATTCATGATGCTTTTCAAGATGTGGCCAACGCTTCCATCTGAACAGCGAATAAGCCTTTCCGGCGATGTCACCGTGCTGTACCAGCGTCTGTCTTCGGCCTATTCCCAGCAACAGGTATTGACAAGTTCCGCAGCGACAGTGTGCGTTGCAGTGGTTGGGAATGAGATATTTTTCGCCCTTGACGGTAATGGTGTCGCCGGGAAGTGCCATCACTTGCCCCAACGCCTGCTGTTGCTGTCCGAACAACACCACCTCACCGCGCTTAAAATCAGAGCGTGCCAACCTGTTTACCAACACCCTGTCACCCTTTCGAAGCACTGGCTTGAGCCCCTCATCGGGTACGGTAAAGATGGTAAAGGCGTATGCACGGATAGCCAACATGACTATGGTGCAAACAGCGATGGATAACATCCATTGTAAGAGGTTTCGCAAAAGAGATGCTTTGTTTCTCACTTTCGTCTGACCTGTTGCAGTCAGACGACGTTCATACTGCTATTTAATGTTGTCAACCATGTTGAACAATCGGTTCCAGCGGATGCCACCCAGTCCCTTACGGTCAGGGTCGGAAGACCACCAAATGAAGATGGGTTTGCCCACGATGTGGTCCTCTGGCACAAATCCCCAGTAGCGGCTGTCTGCCGAATTGTGACGGTTGTCGCCCATCATCCAATAGTAATCCATTTTGAAAGTGTAGCTCTTGGCCAGTCGTCCGTTGATGTATATCTGGTTGTTCTTAATTTTCAGCTCGTTATTCTCGTACACGCGGATGGGACGTTCGTACACAGCGATGTTGTTCATGTCCAGGTTGATGCTTTTCCCCTTGGCCGGAATCCATATCGGCCCGTAGTTGTCGCGTGTCCAATTCGTCACGGCATTCAGCGGATAAAGGTCGCCCACGGTGGCGTCGGTGTTGATGCGGATGCTCTCAACGATGTCCTTGCGTGCCGCAAGAGCCTTTGCCGTAGCCTTGGTCAGCGGCATGCAACCACGTTGGTTCAGGCTGCCAAGGTCTTCCATGGATATGCCCAGCTCTTTCATGAGGTCGTCTGGGATATGCTGTTTCAGCTTGATGTAATAAGTATATTGTACGTTGTCAGGCTCCTTGTTGGGCTTGCCGTCCAAGTAAACGATACGGTTTTTGATTTGAAGCGTCTGCCCCGGCAGTCCAACACATCGCTTCACATAGTTTTCGCGACGGTCGGTAGGGCGGCTGTCGATAGAGCCAAACTCCACCGGATTGCTGGCTACGTATTGTCTTCCAAGTGCATACACCTGCTCAAAGTAGTCGTGTTGTTGCTGCTTGTTCAGCGTGTTGAGGTCGATAGGTGCCCCGTTGTTCTGCTCGAAGATCTGTTGTCCGAAGCCGTACACCATGCTGTAGTATTCAGTTTGATACGGCAATTCGGTGCAAATGGTATCCCCGGCCGGATAATTGAACACCACGATGTCGTTGAGTTTCACGTTACCCAATCCTTTCACTCGCCGATAGTCCCAGTGCGGAAACTCGATATAGCTCTTCGTATTGATGATGGGAAGCGTGTGTTGGGTAAGCGGCATGGTCAATGGGGTTTGTGGAATGCGCGGTCCGTAGCTCACCTTGCTCACGAAAAGATAATCTCCAGTGAGCAATGATTTCTCTAAAGAGGACGATGGAATGACGTAATTCTGAAAAACAAACAGGTTGATGAAGTACACAGCCACCAGTGCGAACACCAGCGCGTCTACCCAACTCATCACGAAGCGCACGGGTGCCTCGGCGTCTTTCCACCACTGCCAGCGTATCTTCTTGGTGATGTACACGTCGAAGATGAAAGGAACCACCAGCAGTCCCCACCAACTTTTTACCCAATATAGAAACAAAAGATACAAGGCGAGAACCACAATAAACTTGGTCCATTGTACCTTCATATTTAGTTTTGCTTTCTGTTTATCAATCATAGTGATAACAAGATGTATGTTTAAATGTTCAAAAATAAGATTGCTTAGAACCTAAACAAGTCGCTCGTGGTGAGCAATCCTGTGTGTGTTGCGGTGTACTCGGCCGCCAACACTGCCCCCAATGCAAAGCCCGTGCGATTGTGTGCATCGTGCGAAATAGTGATTTTGTCGGCCTCACAGTCGTAGGTCACGGTATGAATGCCCGGCACTTCGCCACGGCGTACGCTGTCTATGGGTAGCTGGTCAGCCGACACGTCGTCCGAACCGGACGTACTTCCGTCAGCTGCCTGCTGCACTCCTTTCACCCAACTGCGTTTTCTGCCCATTTCATCGATGATTTCTTCGGCCAGCGTGATGGCAGTTCCGGAGGGTGCATCCAGTTTATGAACATGATGAGTTTCCTCTATTTTCACCTCATATTGTGGGAAATCATTCATAATTTTGGCCAGATAACGGTTCACGGCCGAGAAGATGGCCACGCCCAAGCTAAAGTTTGATGCCCAGAAGAGCGTCTGTCCGCCTTCGCTGCACAGTCGCTTTACGTCTTCGCCATGCTCTTTCATCCATCCCGTAGACCCGCTCACCACCTTCACATTGTGTGCGAATGCGCGCAGATAGTTGCCGTAAGCGGCCGTTGGCGTGGTGAACTCGATGGCCACGTCTGCACCTGCAAACGCTTCACTGTCAAAATCTTCCTGATTTTGCACGTCGATGATGCTCACGATTTCGTGACCTCTGTCCTTGGCAATCTGTTCGATCATCTTTCCCATCTTGCCATATCCTATCAATGCTATTTTCATTTCGCTTGTTCTTAAATGATGACAAAGATACTTTAAATCGGCTGAAAATCAAAATATTGTACTTTGTTTTTTGTTTTTATTGACGCTTGCGTTCCCTGTTTTTCTTGCCTTTGTGTGCAAAGGGTATCAGACCTAATTTGCCCCATGGTCAGCGGTTGAAACTGCTCAGTTATGCCCATACGGGTGATGTGCAGGTGGCATTTTTCTTGACAACAACCCCTTCAGGATTCGCTTATTTGCAACCAACCATGTCCCTGGTCGCAAATACGGCAAATATGCGGCGTTTTTGTAATATGCTGATAGCTAATTTATTCCGTGTTTTATGTGCAAATTCCCTGACTTTTGCTATGCTCTTTGGGTTCAATAGCATTGCTTTTAATTACTAATAAGCATGCTTTTGTGTTTCAATCTCATGTAGATAGCACGGTAAAGTGATACATTTTTCGTTGAATTGGGTGGAGGTGTGGCGGCAAGAGCTATGTTATTGGCGACGAAAGTGATATTTCAGCAACCTTTTTCACATTGCAAATGGATTTCTGATGATGCGTTTTTTCCTATTTTATCATTTTTAATTGCTCGTTTTATTGTCATTTTTTCTGACAGAAGAGTTAAAAAACAGGCAGGAAAACCAATCGATAACTCCAGAATCATTCAATGATTTTTCCGAAAGATAAAGTAGCCATTAAAATTTTGAAAATACGAGAATTGTGTGTATTTTTGCATGAAAATGGTACACGAAGCTTATTACGTACAAAAGTTAACCCATCGGGAAATTAAGCCAACGGCCTCCCGACTGCTCATTCTTCGCGAGATGATGCGAGGCGATGAGGCCGTATCGTTGCCCGATTTGGAACGCTATCTGCCCACCGTCGACAAGTCAACTATATCGCGCACCTTGTCGTTGTTTCTCCTTCATCGTCTGATTCATGCCATTGATGATGGCTCTGGTGCATTGAAGTACGCTGTTTGCGACGACGATTGCGACTGTTCGATTGACGAAGAGCATACGCATTTTTATTGCGAAAACTGCCATCGCACGTTCTGTCTCAAGCACATTGCCGTGCCGGTGGTTCCGCTTCCAGATGGATTCACCATGCATAGCATCAATTATGTGCTGAAAGGTTTGTGTCCGGAGTGTACCGAAAAACTGAAATAACACTTTAACTAACTGATAAATTGCTGACATGAGAAAGTTTGTTTTGACGTTGACCACTGTTAATAAACGAGGAAGCGTCAAGATAGGTGCAATCCCGTTTGATGGTGATAAACGCAAGGACAGACAGCCCCCGGCACAGGTGTTCTTCGTTCATGTAGTTTCTATCTACCTACTGTTAATGGAGGTTGTTTTATAATAGATGATGGTGTTGGTTAATTTAAACATCTTATGAGTATCATTAGATTTATCAAAAACTGGACGTTGCCCATATCGATGGTGATTGGAGTGACAGCCTATTCTGTGTTTGCTTTCATCCCTTCTTTGGATAAGGCCGCATGCTTGTTTGCGCCTTTCTTTGACACCATTCTGCCTTTGTTCATGTTTTTAATCTTGTTTGTGACCTTTTGTAAGGTCAATTTCAGGCGTTTAATTCCAGTCAAGTGGCATCTTTGGGTGAGTTTTTTTCAAGTGTTATTCGTCTTAGTCATCATTGCCATCATCCTGTCTTTTCGCCTCAAGGGCAACAGTCTCATACTGATGGAGGCACTACTCACGTGCATTATCGGCCCATGTGCGTCAGCTGCAGCGGTGGTTACGCAGAAATTGGGTGGCAATCTCGAGGAGATGACCACCTATACTTTCTTGTCTAACTTTATCACCGCTTTGCTCATTCCCATTTGTTTCCCACTAATTGAAAAAACAAGTGACATTACTTTTATGGGTGCATTCTTGAAAATACTCAATCAAGTGTGTCTTGTCTTGGTCGTTCCGATGGGCTTAGCTTATGTCGTTAAGCACTATTTTCATCGGTTTCATCGGTGGGTTGTGGGGGTAAAAGACCTTTCTTATTATCTTTGGGGATGTTCTTTGATGATTGTGACGGGCACCACGATGAAGAATATTGTGCATGCAGAAACGTCCGTACCCTTTCTCTTGCTCATCGCTTTGCTGGGCTTGCTGCTCTGTGTGATACAATTTTCCGTGGGACGTTTCATCGGTCACTATTTCAATGCCACCGTCAATGCCGGTCAAGCACTGGGCCAAAAGAATACAGCTTTTGCCATCTGGATAGCCTACTCCTACCTCAATCCCATCTCATCCGTTGGCCCTGGTTGTTATATCCTTTGGCAGAACATCATCAATAGTGTTGAAATCTGGATGTATCGGAAGCGGGGTTTGGAACGATCAGCATAGCTGAAATCGTTTTACCAGCTCGCTTTTTTACAGGAAGCTTTGCGTGTTTTCGCATCTTCCCGGTTGTGTTAAGGAAAGAAAAGAATGTAAATTGGTCTGAAAGTAGGGCCAGATAAGGCTCTTCCTATTAACGTATGGTCAACAAACCAAATGGACCTGACGTGGAAGCAACATAGCGCGTGAGGTAATTTTTCTCACCTCGAGAACCCTTAATGATATTCCCTCCCGTGTTCATATTGTATTCACGGTGACAATTGTTACATGTTGCAATACCGCTGGATGACAGGGTTAAAGGGTAATTTCTGCGTGGTATCGTGAGCCAGTCGAAGCAATTGGGGCATTGGTTGTCGTAAGCATAGAAGACGGGAGGATAGTCTAAGTTGCCAAAGCCAACGATCACGCCATTGTTATAACCAAAGGTAAGAGCCGTTCTTTGGTCCCTCGAGTTGAAAATGGACATGCTTTGGCTGCCTCGGTTGTTTTTGAAAGAGAAATAAGTTGCACCGCCTTTCATGGTTTGTTGTACCAAACAAAACACGCCAGGCGATGTGGCGTTCATCGCACTGGCTAGCGTTGCGTCGTTGTGTTCTTGATTGTTAATCGCCACGAAGCACCGAACAGAACTGTATTGGTTCTGATTTTCTCCGCACGATGACAGCAACAGGGGCAGGAAAAGAAATAGGAATGTTCCTTTTCTTTTCATTTTATGGATGCGTTTCAGACACCTCATCCCATCTCTTTTCCTGCTTTTAACCTTATTCATATTGTATCATTTGCAAGGCATCAGCCACCTTTTCGATACCTTCTTGCAACGGTTTTTTCACCATAGCCTTGATGAAAGGGTTCACTTCGGCCTTCATCGTCAGCTTCATCTTGCTCGAATGGTCGGTCACAGGCAATACCTGTATCCATAGATTGACAGGGATTGGACTCTTTTTCGTCTCGAACTTGATACACTTCGGTTCGTCTCTTTCGATGATATTGAGTTGTACATCACCCAATGGAGAATGGATGGAGATAGAATCAGCGTCGAAGGTTAGGTCCTTAATCTTATCTTCTGGTATTTTGTCGCGTACCTTCTCAATGTTTGTAAGGTCACTCAGCATGTTGTAAACAGACTGTTGTGAGTAGGGAATCTCGCGTACGGAACTTTCAAATTTGCTTGACATAATTTTATAGCATGTATGATTTTTACTAAATGGGGATTTACTTTCTCCAGCCTGATGGGTTCTTTCGCCATTCGTTGAGCAACTCGATATCACTTTCCTGGATATATCCCGTGGCCAGTGCCTCAGCCACTACATGGTCATAGTCGGTCAGGGTAACCAGTTTGACGTTGGCATCTGTGAACGCTAGTGCAGCGACAGGGAACCCATAAGTATAAGAAGCAACCATGCCAACAACGTCTCCTCCGGCTTTTCGTATGGCCTCTACCGCCTTCAAAGAGCTGCCTCCGGTGGAGATAAGGTCTTCGATAACCACTACCTTGGCACCCTCTTTCATCTCACCTTCGATGAGGTTTTCCAGTCCGTGGTCCTTTGGCTTGCTTCTTACATAAATCAAAGGCATGTTCAAGACATCAGCGATGAGGGCGGCTTGTGGGATGCCTGCCGTCGCCACACCTGCGATGACGTCAGCCTCGGGGAAGTGTTTCAAGATGGCATGCACCATCCCTACCTTCACGAAAGTGCGTATGTCGGGGTAAGAAAGCGTTTTCCTGTTGTCGCAATAAAAAGGCGATTTCCAGCCTGAAGCCCATGTGAAAGGCTCGTTGGGCTGTAGCTTGATGGCTTTGATGCGTAATAATTTGGATGCAAAATCTCTTTTTAATGTGTTATTTTCCATATCGTAAGTTGTTGAGTATATATTGCAAAGATAGTTGAAATCTCCTATATTTCAAAGGGATGAGCAGCTTTTTTGGTGCCATTCGTTCAGTTCTATCCTTTTGCCCAACCCAAAGAAAGCACGCTGACGTGTACCCTTCCGTCCCGCTGCAGCGCCTTTCCGCAGGCGCAGATGGTGGCTCCGGTGGTCACGATATCATCAATGAGCAGCACATGTTTGCCCACCAACCCCGCGTTTTCGGCCAATTGAAAGGCGTCTTCCACATTCTCCGTGCGAGCCAACCGATTCTTATGCGTCTGGCTGTCCTTAAACTTCACACGTTTTAGTGCATGCTTCATGATGGGCAACCCGCACACTTGGCTCACCCCTTTGGCGATTTCAAGACTTTGGTTGTATCCTCTTTGACGCTCACGGCTTTTCGTCAGCGGAACGGGCACGATGCAATCGATGTCTTTGAAGAATCCTTTAGCCTGAAATTCCTCAGCGGTTAGGCATCCTAATTGTTCACCAATCTCAGGATGATCACCATATTTCAGGGCGTAAATCATGCGACTTGCCTCCGATTGAGCCTGATAGAAGAACAATGCAGCCGCCCGTTCAATGGGGATGCGAGCCCAGAACAGTTGTGCCATCTCGTTGTCGTAGGCATCGTCTTCGTAGTGAGTGCGAGGCAAATGTAGGTTGCAAGAGGCGCACAACACCTGTTCGCCTTCGGTCAATCTCCGCCTGCATTCCACACAAGTGCGGGGAGATACCAAATCAAGGAGTCTGCTGATAAAACTAATCATCCATCCAATCGTCAGCTTGGTCGATACATTGTTTAATCTGTTCAATGCCAAATCCCCTGCCCATGGCAAAGCGGATGAGCTTCATGCTGCGTTCATAGTCATTACGGCCCGTGACGGTTTTCCACTTTCGATGGATGAGTGGCCGCAGGATGGCGATGTAGTCTTCGTCCGGAACCTCATCGAGAACCCTTTTAAACACATCCTTCGACACCCCTTTCTGATACAAGGCCTGTTCTATCTTGCGACGTCCCCACTGGTTGTAAGTCATCTTGTCGTTGACAAACGCACGCGTGTAGCGTTCGTCATCAACGTATTTCCCAGCAATCAGTCGATCCATGATGCGCTCTTGAACCGCACTGTCCAAGCCCCAAAGGCTCATCTTCCGAACCATCTCTCCGCTGCAATGTTCCGCTTTGGCACAAAGGGCAGACAGCTTGTTCCATGCCTCTTTTTCGGTCATTTCTTTCTTTTCGTTCATCATCGGCAATGTTTTCGTGACTTTTCTGTTTGACAAGGGCGGGTCGCTCTGGCCATTCTGTCCTTGCCAAAAGCGTCTTTTCGGATTTCAATATCGATGAAACCTACGTTTTTGAGCATTTCTTCGAGTTGGTTTCTGTATAGTGGATTGATTTCAACATATAGTTTTCCGCCGGGTTTGAGCGCTTGGATGGCATAGTTGGCGATGGCTTTGTAGAACAGCAGTGGGTCACTTTGTGGAACAAACAGAGCCGTGGACGGCTCGAATTTCAGCACGTTTTGCGCCATTTCTGCTGCTTCAGAAGGACAGATGTAGGGTGGGTTTGATACAATAATGTCCCATTTCATCGAGTCTTTTGGCGCCGCTAAGGCATCCTGAAGCGCCAAACTAACAGGTGCCTTCCATGCCTTTGTGTTTTCGCTCGCTATCCGCAACGCATCCTGAGAGATGTCCCACGCCGACACGGCAGCACCTTGAATGTCCAAACTAAGCGTCACTGCGAGGCATCCCGAGCCTGTTCCGATGTCCAAAATCGTGATGGGATTCCCGTCAGTCGGTGTTTGTTCGTTGACAATCCAGGTGCAAAGTTCCTCCGTTTCGGGGCGTGGAATCAGCACACCCGGTGCCACTTTGAATCTGCGACCGGCAAACTCAGCTTCACCTAATACATATTGTACGGGTTCTGCTTGCCGCAACCGCAGCATGATTTTCTCCAAAGAACGACCTTCTTCTGCCGATAAATCGTTAACTTTGCCACACAGAATATCGGTGAGTGTCAATCCAAAACGCATCTCCAATACCGTTCTGACCACTGCTTTTGCTTCGGTTTCATCGTATAGAGGGGTGAGTTGTTCCCAGAGTTCCCGATAATTTTTCATGGCAACAAATATACTAAAAAAATAAGAAGATGAACCAAGAAGAGCTTGATAAAATGTACATGCGGCGCTGCCTTCAGCTGGCCAAGCAGGGTAGGGCTTTGGCTAAGCCCAATCCCATGGTGGGTGCAGTGATTGTTTATCAAGGTAGTATATTGGGTGAAGGTTATCATGTGCGGTGTGGACAGGCCCATGCTGAGGTCAACGCCTTTGCATCCGTCCGTCCCGCAGACGAGCCTTTGCTGCCGCAAAGCACGCTCTACGTCAGTTTGGAACCTTGTTGTCACACAGGCAAGACCCCTCCATGCGCTGATCTAATCATCAGGAAGCAGGTTAAACGCGTGGTGTGTGGCTGTATTGACCCATTTGCCCAGGTGCACGGACGCGGTGTGCAGAAGCTTCGTGACGCGGGCATTGACGTGACGGTTGGCGTGTTGGGCGACGAGTGCCGTGCGTTGAATCGGCAATTTAACGTGTACAACACCCATGAACGACCCTATATTCTACTGAAATGGGCCCAAACCATTAATGGTTTTTTAGATGCCGACGGAGAGCCTTTGGCATTGTCCACGCCATTCACTCAGATGCTGGTGCATCGGTTGCGGGCGCAGTACGACGCCATTCTTGTTGGTCGCGTGACGGACGAACGCGAACATCCACGCCTCACAGTGCGTGAATGGTCGGGTCCTGACCCCTTGCGCTTAGTGCTGCGCGACGGCATCACGCTGCCTCAATTGATGGTAGATTTGCATCAACAGCATGTACAGTCGTTGATGGTAGAGGGTGGAGCCAAGACGCTGCAGAGCTTCATCGATGCGGGTTTGTGGGACGAAATACGCGTGGAGACTAGTCGTTTGTTGGTCTCGGAAGGTACGAAAGCGCCCGTTTTACCGGCGGGTCTGACCTTGTGGCAGCATGAGGTGTACGATGGTAACGTGGTAGATACGTTCGGTCGAGGGGAAGCCTTGGACATCTGACCATCATGGTTGTCAAAGTCTGTTCAATGTGTTTGAAAACGATATGGCAACTCATTGAAAAGCAAAGGATTATAGATGCAAAAACAAACTCATTGAGATTGGGTGCCAATCTCAATGAGTTTGCATGCCAATTGCATTGACATTGAAGCCCAAAGTCAATGCAATTAAATTACTATCAGCAAGCACTTGCTTTGCTGTTCAACTTTTTTACTTACGTTTCTTCACCTTCTTTACGCCCTCCACGGTCATCTTAACGGGTTTGATGAAGCCGTTTTTATCGAAATGCATGCGGTCAATGCAGGTCTCACGATGGTTTCCATCGGTTTCTGTCAACGGACCGATAACCCGGATAGCCTCATCCTCCTTCATACCGCATGAAGTTGTCGCTTGTCATTTTAGGTTGTTTTGGTTTCGTTTTTATAGTTGTTTGATAATCTTTGTTGGATGGCATCCATCTTCTTGAGGCGTTCTATTGAGTACGTCTTGCTGTAATGATCAAGGAAATCGAACAGCGCAAAAGACTTCTTAAGCAGCAGGTCGCCTTCGGGTTTCGACACCATGTCAGCCTCTGCCAGATAGAGTTCGGCCAGCATTTCCATCTTGTAAAATCGCTTTTCTTCATCCTCTTGGCCAAGGGTCTCAATGACTTTTTCCACCGGGGCCAGATGGTAGAAGGTGTAAGGACCAACATATTGGTCGTACAGTTTCTTGAGTTCCTCGTGTTTGGCCGTCACTTCTTTTTTCTCTAACAGTCGGGCCAGGGCTGCCAGAAACTCGCGGATAAGCCGCATAATGTAGTCGCGTTCTAACATATTATATGGTGTTTAGGGATTTATAGCATGTTTACCAAAGTGAATCTTGTTGCAAACTCTGCGTATAGTCATACAGTTTTTTATAGAAAGGATGGCGCACCAGCGTGGGAACATGTCCTAAGATGATGAGTTTCATGCGGGCTCGAGTCATGGCAACGTTCATCCTGCGCAGGTCACGAAGAAAGCCTATCTGCCCATCATCGTTTGCCCTGACCAGCGAAATGAGAATCACATCTCGTTCCTGTCCTTGAAAACCATCAACCGTGTTCACGCTGATGAGATGACGAAAAGGCTTGAAAAAGGGACGTTTTTTAATGAGTCGGCGCAAATACTGCACCTGTGCGCGATACGGAGAGATGATACCTACGTCGACAGCTTCGTCCAATAAACGCTGTTTACCAATCTTATTGAAATACTGTTCCAGGGTGCTGAGGGTTAATTCAGCCTCATCTTCATTGATTCTGCCAAAGCTTTCACCCACAAAATGTTCCTGAAATGTCGGTGCGTCCGATGCAGATTCTTCGATGAAATGGGCGTTTTCTGCCTGTTCGGCGGTATCTATCCACTGGATGGGAACATCATAATCCAAGATTCCCCGATACTTAATAGCTGGCGCACTCTGCACTTTTCCGTGATAAAACCAGTCGCTCGAGAAGCGCATAATCTGATCATTCATGCGATATTGCATGCCAAGCATCGTCACTACGTCTGGTTTATTCTCTACAATGCGTTGCATGAGCGTCTTGTCCAGACCACCCTTTAAGGCAGCAATGCTTTTGATTGTCGGCGGCAACTGGCAGTGGTCGCCCGCCAACACCACGCGGTGAACCTTCCGAATGGCTATCCAGCAGGCAGCTTCTAATGCCTGTGCGGCCTCATCAATGAACAATGTTTGATACTTTTGACCCATCAGAAGGCGGTTAGCGGCACCTGTTAAGGTGGAAGCGATGACCCTTGCTTCTCCAAAAAGCTGTGCTTTGATGCGTATCTCCAATTCGGTTGCCCGTTCTTGGAGGCGTTCCACCTTTTGATGAAAGCCAGAACCAGCCGTCTTACGATGCTGTTTGAGTTGACGAAGGGCTTTGCGTATGGCCCACAATTGCGGATAATCGGGATGTGATTCGAATCTTCGTTCGTAGGTAAACGATAGCATTTTATCGTTCACTCGCGTGGGATTGCCGATGCGAAGCACGTTCACACCTCGGTCAACAAGCCGCTCACTAATCCAGTCGACCGCCATATTGCTCTGCGCACAGACTAAAACTTGACTCTCACGCTTGAGTGTTTCGTAGATTGCCTCCACGAGAGTGGTGGTCTTGCCGGTGCCTGGAGGACCATGAACCACCATCACATCCTTGGCTTTCAACACCTTGTTTACGGCTTCTGCCTGCAGGTCATTGAGCCAAGGAAACCGAATATCGTCAAAAGAAAAGCACTCGGCAATCTGCGAAGTTGAATAAAAAAGGTTGCGAAGATAGGCCAATCGGTTGTCTTTGGCATTCATCACGCGGTCTAAGGCATCGAACATCAACCGATAAGAAGTCTCGTCAAAAAACAATTGCACACCCACCTGTTCGGCCGTTTGGATGGAGGTAACCATGCCATTGTCAGGCAACGTGACCACCATTCGGTCGTTATCGGCATAGCTCACCATGCCCGTAACGGGGAAATAAGAAAGTGATTTAGAAGCTGTGGAAGCATTGTTTTTGCCCATTTCATCGTGTCTTCCTGCCTTCTGAACCATCTGAAAAAAGGCAACCGGCCGTCCGTATTCAAAATTGTGACTAATCTCTTCATCGACAGCACGAAACACTTCGACCGCCAACTGATTGAGCGAGTTGTAAAAACTCTTGCCCACACTGACGGGAAACCATGCATCACCGCGCTTAACCTTTCGGGCTATACCCATCATCTCCGTCTGCTTACGGAAAGCATCCTTCTCGGTTGCGTACTCCAATTGGAGCAACAACTTCTGACGTTTGAGTTCTGAAATAGCCGATTGTGATGACATAAGTACGGACAAAGATACGCTTTTTAGCAAGAATTGACGAGCTACGAACGTTATATTTTGCGTAATTCGTTATCTTTGCAACAGACATGCAGACCATTCAATTATACAATTTGTCCATCGGATACGGCAAACATGCGGTCGTATCGGATATCAACGCTACTCTGAACAGCGGTCGGTTGACCTGTTTGCTGGGGCGAAATGGTGTGGGTAAATCTACTCTTTTGCGCACTCTGGCGGGCTTTATACCGCCCATAGCGGGCGAAATATACATTCAAGGAACACCCTTGGAACGGCTATCCCACCAAGAATTGGCCGAAAAAATCAGTGTGGTTCTGACGGAAAGAATGGACATTCGGAACCTTACCGCAACCGAATTGGTGGGATTGGGGCGCACACCCTACACGGGATTTTGGGGCGTTTTGTCTGACGAAGACCACAAAATTGTCTCGAAAGCCATGCAACTGGTGGGCATCGAGCAGTTGGCTGAAAGGAACATTTCGAGCCTAAGCGATGGTGAACGGCAAAAGGTGATGATGGCAAAAGCCCTGGCACAGCAAACACCCATCATCATTTTAGACGAACCAACGGCCTTTCTTGATTTCCAAAGTAAGGTAGATACACTGCGTCTGTTGGCCCAATTGGCACACGAATTGGATAAGACCGTGTTCTTATCCATCCATGATATCGAACTGGCTTTACAGATAATAGACGAGATATGGCTGCTGGATGATCAACGAAAACTACACACTGGGACGACGAAACAGCTCATAGAAGATGGCACTTTGCACCATTTCATCGAAAGTGAACATATCCGTTTTGATGCCGATGACCGCGTTGTTAGACTTCAAAAATGAAGGTTTCATCGGCATTATCCCGTGTGAGAAGTTTCTCCAGGCCAGTCGTCTGTGCAGAATGGCGCAGCTGGAGGACCGGCAGGAGTAAACGAGGGTTGTTAAGGAATGTATTGGCTGACAAATTTCTTCACAACTTCCGTATATTCTTGTCGATGGTCCTTGTAGCTTTCAGCGTGTTTAGAACCCTTGGCTATCCATAGCTGTTTCGGTTGAGATTTGGCCTTGTAAAGCGGATAAACCATGTCGGTTCGCACGTATGTATCGCGGTCGCCATGGATGAAGAGCATGGGCTTTTTGCATTTGGGCACCTGCTTCAAGGGTGAAGCCTCCCCAAACGACCATCCGTACAGCAGCTTGTTCAGTGCGCTGGCCGTGTAAAGTAGGGGGAAGGGTGGTAGCCCAAATTGTGTTTTCAGTTCGTTTTTGAACTCGTCCCACACGCTGGTGTAACCACAATCTTCCACAAAGCACTTGACATAGTCGGGGGTGTCTTCACCCGAAACGCTCATGGTGAGTGCGGCTCCCATGGAGATACCGTGGACCACTTGCTCGGAATGGCCGGTTGAATCGCTGAACAGCGAATCGGCAATGGCCATCCAGCGCAGCACGTCGTGGCGCTCTTTCCATCCCATTTGTACCATCTTACCTTCGCTCCAGCCATGGGCATGGTGGTCGGGGAGCAGCACGTTGTAACCCATCTTGGCATAGATGTGGGCTATCTGCATCATTCCCGTATGAGAGTCGTGGTAACCATGCAGCACAACAGCCGTCTTGCGGGTGGGTTGTGGCGCATAGACGAAGACGGCATGATGTTGCTCATCGTCTTGCATCGTTACCAGGGTGTCATGGATGAGGTTACCTTGGGTCAGACTGTCTATCCAGGGTTTAATCTCAGGATTGTTATTCATGACGTGCGCAAACCGGTCTTTGTAGGACACGTTGATGGGGTAAGGGCGACTCAACGAGTATTCTATCATGTATATGCTGCCACCAACGAGTGCCAGTAGCACTACGATGATGGAAGTGATTAGTGAAACCTTAAGTATTTTTTTCATCAGAATCTTAGTTGTTTATGGGTGGTTTTGTACATTGTGTCCTTGCTGCCTTATAGACAAATAAGGTGAGTATAAGTACATGTGCCTTTTTTGTTTTTAGTTATGACGGCGTTGTGAATCGTCAATGATGTTTCAAAGTTACATATTTTAATCCGAATAATTGGTAGAAAGAAGATGTTGTAGCATCTTTTTACAATTATTAGCAAAATGAATAAAGAGGAATCGTTGCATTTATTTTGCTATGCTCTTGAATTCAAGTAACTTTGCACAAATTATGAGTACGCAAGACATTAAAAACGAAAGGGTCCATCATACAGGTTTGACAGATGAACAGGTGGCGGCTAACAGGATAAAATTTGGCAAAAACATACTGACGCCACCCCCCACAACCTCATTGTGGAAATTGTATTTGGACAAGTATCGTGACCCCATCATTCAAGTGCTTTTGGTTGCTGCCGCCGTCTCTTTGGTGTTGGCTTTCGTTGAGCAGAACTTTATAGAGACCATTGGTATCTTTGTTGCCATCTTCTTTGCAACCAGCGTCGGCTTTTACTTTGAGCGGGATGCAGCCAAGAAATTCAATATTCTCAATGCGCTGAATGAAGAGTCGTTGGTGAAGGTTCGACGCAATGGACATGTCGTTGAGATTCCTCGTAAGGATGTGGTAGTGGGCGATTTGATGATTATCGAGGTAGGTGACGAGATACCTGCCGACGGAAAACTCGTCAAGGGCGTTGATTTGTTGATAGACGAGTCGTCGTTGACGGGCGAACCCATCTGCTCAAAGGGTATTGATGTCGACGATGACGAGGAGGATGAAGCACATGAAAAAACCTACCCTCATGATATGGTCTTGCGCAGTACGATGGTCATGAATGGCCGAGGGGCCGCCGTTGTTACAGCAGTTGGTGACGCCACGGAGATTGGTAAGGTGGCTCGTAACTCGAGCGAAATAACGCATACCCAAACGCCTTTGGATACCCAATTAGCCAAATTGGCCAAACTTATCTCGGTGGTTGGGTCGGTAGTGGCTGTTGCTGCTTTCGTCATCTTCCTCATTCACGACATTCTTGTCAACGACGCTGTATGGCAAGGCACTGATTATTTCAAGATGGCCGAGGTGGTGTTGCAGTATTTCATGATGGCTGTAACGCTGATTGTGATGGCCGTACCCGAAGGACTTCCCATGGCCGTAACCTTGAGTTTGGCACTAAATATGCGCCGGATGTTGAAGAGCAACAACCTTGTTAGAAAGCTGCATGCTTGTGAAACGATGGGGGCGGTGACAGTAATCTGTACTGATAAAACTGGAACCTTGACGGAAAACAAGATGACGGTCATGGAGATGGCTGGCTCTTCTGTCGTTACGGAGGTGTCTGAACACGATGAGCTGGCTCAGGCTATCGCCCTCAATACAACGGCAGAGTTGGGAGAAGATGGTGCTGGAATCGGTAATCCAACGGAGATAGCTCTACTGACATGGCTGCAAAAACATGGCGTTGACTATCTAACCATTCGTAACCAAGCCACAATGATTGCGCAGTTGCCATTTTCAACTGAAAACAAGTACATGGCAACCGTTGCAGAGCTGGGTGGCAAGAAGTATCTCTTTGTCAAGGGAGCACCTGAGATTGTGATGAACTTCTGTACCTTATCTGATGCCGAAAAACAATCCTATCAGTCTACGTTGTTGGGCTATCAGCACAAGGCCATGCGCACTTTGGCATTCGCATGCAAGCAACTTGAAGCGGATGCGCTATCCAATATCCAAATAAAGAATCACTTACATAACCTCAATTTGCAATGCGTTGCAGCGATTAGTGATCCTGTTCGCGAGGATGTTCCAAATGCTGTTAACCAATGCCAGCAAGCGGGTATCGAGGTGAAGGTCGTGACGGGTGATACGCAAGCCACCGCTATTGAGATAGCAAGGCAGATAGGTGTCTGGCACGATGATACGCCTAAGGAGGCCGCACTGACAGGTCCAGAGTGGAATGCGCTGTCGGATGAAGAGGCATACGAGCGCGCTCATACCATCAAAGTGATGTCGCGTGCGCGTCCATCAGATAAACAACGACTTGTGGAAATGCTGCAAAAGCGCAAAGAAGTAGTGGCTGTGACGGGCGATGGGACCAATGACGCGCCCGCATTGCATTATGCTCATGTGGGTTTGTCGTTGGGGTCAGGAACCAGTGTCGCTAAGGAAGCCAGCGACATGACGTTGCTCGACGACTCGTTTGGCTCAATCGCGCATGCCGTGATGTGGGGACGTTCGCTGTATAAGAACATCCAGCGCTTCCTTTTTTTCCAGCTTATTGTCAACATCACTGCGCTACTTCTTGTTCTTGGAGGGGCTTTCATCGGTGTGGAGATGCCGCTCACTGTGACACAGATATTATGGGTGAACCTCTTGATGGATACCTTTGCAGCCATGGCATTGGCCTCTTTGCCTCCTTCACGCGAGGTGATGAAAGACAAACCGCGTAAGGAAAACGAGTTCATCCTTAATAAAGAGATGCGCCAAGGCATTCTTTTCTGTGGCGTAACCTTCTTTATTTTCCTGTTTGCTATGCTCATTTATTGCGAACGTAATGTGTCGCAAGGCATCAGTATGCGTGAGTTGACCATCTTCTTCACAACCTTCGTGATGATTCAGTTGTGGAACCTGTTCAATGCAAAGACGCTTGGTTCCAATCATTCGGCATTCCGTTATCTGTGGAAAGACAAGGGACTGCTGCTCGTGTTGCTGTTGGTTATCTTGGGACAGTGGCTCATCGTGACCTTCGGAGGTAAGATGTTCCGCACCGTACCGCTGTCGCTTAGCGACTGGTTGGGCATCATTATCTTTACTTCTGTTGTGCTTTGGGTGGGTGAACTGTGGCGATGGACGAAACGATTAAGGGCAAGAAAGTCATGAAACAGAACGTCAAAAACATCATATTTGACCTGGGTTGCGTGCTTGTAGGGCTTGATAAACAGCGCTGCGTGCGTGCTTTTGAGCAGATAGGAGCTGGAGACGTTGCCGTTTATGTTCGGGATCATCGCACGGCTGACTTGTTCTTTGACATTGAAACGGGCCGAATGACGACGGAAGAGTTTTGTGATGAAGTTCGCAGCATGAACCGATGCAAAGCCGAGAATGAGGAAATAGTCTGGGCATGGAATCAACTTTTGTCGGGTATTCCTGATGAAAAGAAACAACGTTTGGTGGAGTTGAAGAAGGAATATCGACTTTTCTTGTTGAGCAACACCAATGACATGCACTGGCAGAAATGCGTGAATGATTTCTTTCCCTATCACAATCTGGGGGTAAACGATTATTTCGAAGACGTCTATCTGTCGTACAAGTTGCAGCTTACGAAGCCCGATCGCATGATTTTTGAGGCCGTGTTAAGGCGCTCACAGCTGCAAGCAGCAGAGACACTCTTTATTGATGATGTGAAAGAAAACTGTGAATCGGCCGCACAACTGGGCATCCAGGTGATGCACGAGACCACAGGTAACGATTGGATAAATGCGTGGTAAGGATATGAAAACCATGATATTGGATGATAAAACGGTTCTAACGAGCCCCTGTGTGGCAACCATTGGATTCTTCGATGGGGTGCATTTGGGGCATCAATTCTTGATACATCAGGTTGTGAAGACAGCTCGTGATGCGGGATTGTCATCCATGGTCATCACGTTTGACAAGCATCCTCGTCAAGTGTTACACAGTCATTATGTTCCCGAACTGTTGACCACGACCGAACAGAAGCTGCAACTGCTGTCAGCAACTGCTGTTGATTGGGTCGTGGTATTACCGTTTACGCAAGAGATGGCGAGTATGACAGCCCAACAATTCATGGGCGATGTACTCCATAATCGGTTACATGTACGCAAGTTAGTGATTGGTTATGACAATCGGTTCGGACACAACAGGGAAGAGGGATTTGACGATTATGTGCGCTATGGACGAGCATTAGGCATCGAGGTGATACGCAGCGAGGAGTTTTCTTTGGGCAAAGATGCCGTGCATGTGAGTTCTTCAGCCATTCGAAAATACATCCATGAGGGGTTGGTGGAGCAGGCCAATCGCTGTTTAGGGCGTCCCTATGTGCTCACGGCTCATGTCGTTGATGGGTGCAAAGAGGGTCGGAAACTTGGTTTTCCTACTGCCAATCTCAATTTAAACGAAATCACACAGCTGCTTCCTGCCATGGGTGTTTATGCTGTAAAAGCACAGGTTGAGGGGGCAGGACCTTGGTATCGGGCGATAACCAGCATCGGTATGCGGCCCACCTACAATGGAACAAACCTGACAGTAGAAACTCATATCCTCGAAGGATTTCATGAAAATATCTATGATAAGCAACTTTCCGTGGCCTTTTTCAAACGCCTTCGTGATGAAAAGCGGTTTGACAGCTTGGCGTTGTTACATGCTAAAATAGCGGAAGATGCACGGGAAGTAGATCATTATTTTAACCAAACAAAGTAGTTATGCGTAAATCAATCAAAGGAATATTAGACATTGCATGGTATTTGGTGGTGTTTATCATGCTTCAAGTGTTGGTCACTTATCTGGTCAGCATCGTGTCTTTGCTGCACAATGGCATGGACTTCGGGATCGCATTGCACTATCTTCAGTCGCATCCCGTATTCAGTTCAACGACGGTCATCGCCACTTCCGCCGTTTCCAGTGTGCTGACAATCGTCTTATTCATGTCACTTAAATGGACACCTGTGGCACGTTCGTATGTGCGCAGTAAGCATTGGACAGCGTTGTTTTGGGTGGTTTTACTATCATTGGGCACCATCATCCCCTCGGCATGGCTGCTTGAGCAGATGGAAGTGGAGGTTCCTTCTGGCTTAGAACGAATGCTCAATGCCTTGATGGGCAATCGTTGGGGATATCTTTCCGTTGGCATTTTGGTGCCAATTGCCGAAGAAACAGTTTTCAGAGGTGCCGTTCTTCGCACCTTGCTCCAACTCTTCCGGGGTCGTACAGCTTGGCTGTCCATCATCCTTTCGGCGTTGATTTTTGGTCTTGCACATTTCAATATGGCTCAATTGCCGCACGCTTTTCTCATGGGTTTGTTGTTGGGATGGATGTATGTGCGCACCAACAGTATTGTTCCTGGCATTGTTTTGCATTGGGTCAACAACTCTACAATATTCATGGTGTATAATCTCATTCCCAGCTCGGCTAATGGTAATCTTGTTGATATCTTTGGAGGCAGCCAGCAATCCGTGTGGATGAGTCTGCTCTTCTCACTGTGCATCATGCTTCCAGCCTTGTTCCAACTGTCCCGAAGACTGAAGAAAGCCGACCCAGTGGCATAGCTGTTGGGTTGTTGTTGGGTAGACATGAACATGAAATGACTAAAATAGCGAAACGCCACCCCTTTGGTGGCGTTTCTTAAGTACGTTAGTATGTTATGAAAAATTTGAGAGAAAAGTGAAGCTTCACAGCTTCGTTTTTGTTTTACTAAACATGTTTTATAATTGAGAAAGCATAGAAATTATCTTATTTGATGATGGTAGCCGGCTGCACATCTGCGGGTGTTATGTTGCTTTGTTGCATGCTGTCTATTGTCGCAGAGTCGCCAATGGCCACTGATGTACCTTGCTGTAGCTGTTCTGTTCCATCGTAGGATGCACCTATGTTGTCGTTATTTTGCATGAACGGAACCTGCAATGCGTTGCTCAATGTCAGGATGATGGCTACCACGGCGGCTGCCTTGAAGAGCGGCATCAGCCGTTGTCTCATCTTGATGGTGCGCGCTTTGACCGGTGTTGGCTCATCGATCATGGACAGAATCCTCTCATCAAAGTCGTCTCCCAGTACTTTTTGGGTTGCTTCTTGTTGAGCGTATACGAACAATGCGCGATACTTTTGCAAGTCCGCAGGAACGTCTTCCTGACTGAAGAACGTGCGGAGAATCTCTTCTTCTTGAAGCGTTGTCTCGCATGCCCAATAGCGTTCCAATAGTTGTTCGATATATTTATAATCCATAATTGTCGTATTTTTGAAATCTTTCTTTTACCGTTTGCCGGGCTCTGAAGATATTTACTTTCACTTGTTCTTCACTGATGCCCAGTATTTTGGCAATTTCTTTGTAAGGCTTTCCCTCGAAATCTCTGAGTTGCATGCAGCTTCTTTGTTTTTCTGGAAGCGCATTAACGAGGTTTCTCACAAGCTCTATTCTGTCTTGTAGTAGGGTATCCTCGAATGGTGTCGAGGAGGTGTCTGGGCTTTCTGTCTGTCTTTCTTCGAGCGAATCATTGAGATTGTCGTGCTTCTTGATTCTGTCGAGCGCTAAGTTGCGGCAGATAGTGATGCTGAA
This sequence comes from uncultured Prevotella sp., assembly GCA_900547085.1. Taxonomy (GTDB): domain Bacteria; phylum Bacteroidota; class Bacteroidia; order Bacteroidales; family Bacteroidaceae; genus Prevotella. The sequence continues at coordinate 14,805 of URFI01000003.1, read as the reverse complement.
GGCTTCTATTGATTCTATTTCATTCCAGCTTTCACGCTTGTCCCAAACCTTTATCAGTGTGTCTTGTACGATGTCTTCGGCCTCCTCATGACTGAGGGTGATGCGCAAAGCTAACCTGTAGAGCGCATCTTTGAGTGGTAAGACATCGTTACGAAAACTGATATTCTTCATCTTTGCCTCTAATTAAATGACGATTGAGATAGGGATAAGTTACATACACCTGCAGATTTAACTATTTTTTTAGGTTAATCAGTAGGATGAATCTTGCCTTTTTTCCTATTGGTGAAGCCTTCTTTACAAGAAGTAGACGTTGGTGGAATTGTGTGCAGCAAGTATAAAAAAGTGTACCGCCACCACGGATTATTCCAGGTAAGTGTACCCGTAAAGACCCGAACGGTAGTTGTTTAAAAACTCTTTACCTTCTTCCAAGGATATTTTTCCCAGCTTAACACTCTTCGTTACCCACGTTTCCAGTTGTCTAACCAGCTTCTTCGGACTGTATTGAACATAATCAAGTACCTCGTCTACGGTCTCTCCATCAATTACTTGGTCGATGCTGTATTTGCCGTTTTTCACGGAAATGTGCACGGCATTGGTGTCGCCAAAGAGATTGTGCAGGTCGCCTAAGATTTCCTGGTAGGCCCCAACAAGGAACACGCCGAGATAGTAAGGCTCGCCTTTCTTCAATGGGTGCAGAGGCAACACGTGTGAAATGTTGCGGTTAGTTACGAAGTTTGCTATCTTTCCATCGCTGTCGCAGGTGATGTCTTGCAGTGTGGCATTGCGTGTGGGACGTTCGTCCAGCCGCTGAATCGGTAAGATAGGGAAGAGCTGATCGATAGCCCAACTGTCGGGAAGTGACTGGAAGAGGGAGAAATTACAGAAGTATTTATCGGCCAACAGCTTGTCAAGATTTCTCAACTCATCAGGGACATGCTTCATTGATTTGGACAACATGTTGATTTCCCGACACACACTCCAGTACATGCTTTCTATCTCTGCGCGTGTTTGTAGGTCGACAATGCCCAGAGCGAACAAGTCGAGTGACTCTTCACGTATTTGCTCTGCGTCGTGCCAGTCTTCCAACATCGAGCGTGGATTGAGGTTATCCCATATCTCATACAGGTCTTTTACCAGCTGGTGTTCTTCTTCGGTTGGTTCAAATTCATCAGGCATGGACGGTAGACTGGCTGTTTCCAACACGTCAATGACCAACACCGAGTGGTGCGCTGTCAATGACCGGCCGCTCTCTGTGATGAGGTTTGGGTGTGGCACGCCATTCTTGTTGGCTGCATCAATAAAGGTATAGATACAGTCGTTGACATACTCTTGGATGGAGTAATTCACCGAACTTTCGCTGCTCGACGAACGCGTTCCGTCATAATCTACGCCCAGTCCGCCCCCACAGTCCACGAAATCAACGTTGTACCCCATCTTATGTAGGTTGATGTAGTATTGTGCGGCCTCGCGGAGAGCCGTCTGGATGCGGCGAATTTTGGTGATTTGAGAACCGATGTGGAAGTGGATGAGATGCAGACAGTCTTTGAGTCCTTTCTCCTCCAGCATCTTCAAGGCCAGCAGAAGTTCGGAGGAATTCAGGCCAAACTTGGAGGCATCGCCGCCGCTGTCTGCCCATTTACCCGAACCGGATGATGCCAACTTGATTCGAATACCAATGTTCGGTCGTACACCAATCTTCTTCGCAGCCTTGGCGATGATGTCCAGTTCGTTCAGTTTCTCAATGACAATGAAGATGCGTTTGCCCATCTTTTGCGCCAAAAGTGCCAACTCTATGTAACTCTGGTCTTTGTATCCGTTGCAAATGATGAGCGAATCGCTCTGGCATTGCACGGCAATCACGGCATGAAGTTCAGGCCTGCTGCCCGCCTCCAGACCCAGGTTGAACTTCTGTCCGTGTGAGATAATCTCTTCCACCACGGGCTGCATTTGGTTCACCTTGATAGGGTAGATGATGAAGTTCTCGGCTTTGTAATCGTATTCTTTTGCAGCTTGCGCAAAGCAGCTGGCCGTTTTCTCGATGCGGTTGTCAAGAATGTCGGGGAAACGCAGCAGTACAGGCGAACTCACGTCGCGCAAAGCCAGCTCGTCCATCACGTCTCGCAGGTCTATTTCGGTATTGTCCTTACACGGCATCACATAGGCATTGCCCTTTTCGTTGATGCCAAAATAAGAAACACCCCATCCATTGATGTTGTACAACTCTTTTGAATCTTCAATCGTCCACTTCTTCATTGTTGTTTTACGAAACTGTTTTTTATAGATTTAATAATACTTTTAATTGGTCTACGGTTGCTTGTATCTTGCCGTAGGAGTCCATCAAACTGACGTCCAGCGTATGCTTTGCCTGCGTATAAAAGGGCTCGCGCTCTTTCAGTTGTGTGTGGATAAAGGCTTTCACTTCCTCTGGCGTCTTGTCCAGCAGCAGAGGTCTTACCGTCCTACCCATCTTCAAATGGCCGTAAAGCACCTCGGGCGAGGCTTTCAGAAACACGGTTTCGCCCTGCCGGTTCATGTAGTCGATGTTGTCAAAGAAGCACGGCGTGCCACCTCCGCAACTCAGGATGACGTGTTCAAACTCTGCCACTTCGTGCAGCATGCGGCATTCTATCTGCCTGAACCCCTCTTCGCCTCGCTCCTCAAAGAGCTGTTTGATGGTTTTTCTCATCCTACTTTCGATGTACCAGTCAAGATCATAAAAAGGCATGCCAAGGGATTTAGACAAGGCTTTTCCAAGCGTTGTCTTGCCCGAGCCCATGTATCCCATAATGATGATGCGGTCCATGCTTGGGGTGAGTTGATTATTTCCTGCTTTTGGCCGTCTTCTTTGTCGGTGCCGCATGCACGATGTCCATGCACTCCTCGTATGTCAAGTCGGCTGCCTTGCTATGCATGGCCTTGGGCAAGCGATAGTTCTTGCCGTCATAGGCGATGTAAGGGCCGTAACGACCATTCAGCACTTCCAATTTTGCGTCTTGTTCAAACGACTTGATGTGCCTTTCTTTCTCCTGCTTCCGCTTCTGTTCAATCAGTTGGATGGCAGTTTCCAAAGTCACCTTTAGCGGGTTTTCTTCTTTGGGCAGTGACACATATTTCTTTTGATGAAGCACGTAGGGTCCGAAGCGTCCAGCCCCAATCACCACGTCAGTGCCTTCAAACTGACCCACGGTGCGAGGCAGCTTGAACAATTCGAGCGCGTCTTCCAAGGTCATCTCCTCCATGCTCTTGTCCGCTGGAAGTTGTGAGAATCGGGGCTTCTCGTCATCATCGGCCGTACCGATCTGTACCACTGGTCCGTATCTGCCTATCTTTACGAACACCGGTTTGCCACTCTTGGGATCGATACCCAGTTCACGTTCGCCAGCCTTGTGTTCGCTTCGTGCGTTCATCACCTTTTCTACAGTGGGCTTGAAGCTCTTGTCAAAGCTCTTCATCATCTTGTTCCACTCGGTGTTTCCCTCAGCAATGCTGTCGAATTTCTCTTCCACATTCGCAGTGAAGTTGTAGTCCATGATGCTGGGGAAGTTCTCCATCAGGAAGTCGTTCACCACCATTCCGATGTCCGTAGGCAATAGTTTTCCTTTCTCGTTGCCCACCACTTCTTTCTTAGTCTTGGACGTTATCTTGCCGCCCTTCAGCGAATCGATGGTGTATGCCCTATCCGTACCCTTCTTATCGCCCTTCTGCACATATTCTCTTTGCTGTATGGTGCTGATGATGGGCGCATAGGTAGAGGGTCGGCCGATGCCCAATTCTTCCAGTTTTTTCACCAAACTGGCTTCTGTGTAACGTATCGGACTTTGTGAATAGCGTTCGGTTGAGGTGATTTCACGACGTTCCAACAGGTCGCCTTCCTTCAAGGCTGGCAGCGAGTGGGTATAGTCATCCTGGTTGTTCTCATCCTCGTCGTTCGACTCGTGATAAGCCTTGATGAAACCTTCGAACGTGATGATTTCGACATTGGCCGTAAACTGTTCTTTCACGCCGCTTACGTCAATGGTCACGGTTGTCTTCTCCAACTGTGCGTCAGCCATCTGACTGGCTACCGTGCGTTTCCAAATCAGGTCGTACAGACGGCGTTCTTGCGACGTACCCTCTATCTCATGTTTGCTCATGTACGTTGGGCGAATGGCCTCGTGAGCCTCTTGTGCGCCTTTCGAGTGCGTGTGGTACTTGCGTGGTTTGCTGTATTCTGCACCGTATGCCTTTACGATTTCATCCTTACAGGTGTTCACTGCCAGTTGTGAGAGGTTCACGCTGTCGGTACGCATGTAGGTGATTTGTCCGTTCTCATACAGGTGCTGAGCAACCATCATGGTCTGTCCAACCGTAAATCCCAACTTGCGGGCTGCTTCCTGTTGCAGGGTTGAAGTGGTGAAAGGTGGTGCTGGCGTGCGTTTCAGGGGTTTGCGGGTGATGCTGTCCACGGTGAACTTGGCATCCTTACATTGCTCCAGAAAGCCCAGTGCCTCTTCGTGCTTGTTGAACCGTTTGTCCAGTTCGGCCTTCACTTCCGATGCCGATCCGTCTTCGTTGGTGATGACGAAGATGGCGTTGATGCGATAGTAAGGTTCGCTTTCAAAGGCTTGTATCTCGCGTTCGCGCTCTACGATGAGGCGCACGGCCACGCTTTGTACGCGTCCGGCCGACAGGGCTGGCTTCACCTTTCGCCACAACACGGGCGACAAGCGGAAACCCACCAGGCGGTCGAGCACACGGCGTGCCTGTTGTGCGTTGACCAAATCCATGTTCAAATGACGTGGATTCTTGATGGCTTCGAGAATGGCTGGCTTGGTAATCTCGTGAAAGACAATGCGGTTGGTCTTCTCCTCGTCCAAACCAAGCACCTCGCACAGATGCCACGATATGGCCTCTCCCTCGCGGTCCTCATCGGAAGCCAGCCACACCTTCTTGGCCTCTTTGGCCTGCTTCTTCAATTCGTTGACAAGTTTTTTCTTCTCTTCCGGAATCTCGTAATTGGGTTCAAGTGTATCTGGATCAATGCTCAACTCTTTTTTCTTCAGGTCTCTGATGTGTCCGTATGATGACATGACCTTATAGTCTTCGCCTAGAAATTTCTCGATAGTCTTCGCCTTTGCGGGGCTCTCTACGATAACTAAATTTTTCTGCATTGTTTCTTTGTGAATCTTATAATTTGCGGCAAAAGTAAACAAAAGTTTCTTTATACCTTTTATATATAGGCAATTTTACTTTGTTTTTTAAGTTTTTAAGATGATTTTGTGAAATTTAAGCGAGGAAAATAAGCACACTTAGGAGTTTGAGCCATTATGTTCGGCACTGAATGATGTTGGTTATTTTTACCAAAAAAGGCCCCCAAAACGGCCCTTCAAAACTTTGATTCTAGAAAAAATCAATAGGCTTATAGGATGAAAACACGGCTCATTTTGGTAGGATGAAAAGCCTTTTTCGCTATAAAAGCAATGTGATTCATCGAAAATAAGCATCACTTTGGTGCCCAATAGGCATGGTGTAGCACCGCAAAAGCATGCCTATTGATCACTAAAAGCAATGCTTTTGCTGAATGGGGGCTTAAAAGATGGATTTAAAATGGCGAGATAAAAGCGCAATATGTTGTGTAATAGTGAGTTGAGAAATAACGCTCATGCTGGACGTATTTGCACGCAGGCAGGTGATGGTTTGCAAATATGCCCAGCATGCTGAGGCCTCTTGTCAAGAAAATTCACTCACAGGGGTGGGCATGGTTCATGGTCTGCCAACGAATGTCCCTGTAAAAAACCGTCTGGGTAGGCTGGCAATCTCAATTATTTGCTATATCTTTGCAGCATTGAAAGACCATTATTTTGAAAAATATGAAAAAGACTTTCCATCATATTCTTTTCATGACAGCCATCACCTGCGGTGCATTGTGTGCTGTTTCGTGTACGCAGAAGAAATTTAACGTTAACGGTACCATTGCGAATGCCAAGGATTCCACCTTGTATTTCGAGAACATGGGACTGAACGGACCGGTGGTGTTAGACTCTGTTCGGTTGGGTGAAGACGGCTCGTTCGCATTCAGTGAGAAAGCAACCGATGCGCCGGAGTTCTACCGCCTGCGCGTGGCAGGGCAAATCATCAACGTGTCAATCGACTCTACCGAGACGGTCAACGTCAAGGCTCAATACCCTAATATGGCTTCACAATACGAGGTGACGGGGTCGGAGAACTGCTCGAAAATTAAGGAACTCACGCTGATGCAGATGGCATTGCAACAGCAGATTCAGGATATTGCTCAGAATTTGAACTTGAATTCGCAGACCATCAACGACAGCTTGCAGAAGGTTGTGGAGGCCTATAAGGACAAGGTGAAGATGAACTACATCTACAAGGAGCCGATGAAGGCATCTTCTTATTTCGCTCTTTTCCAGACTATCAACGTTGGGAACGGCAGTTTGCTGATTTTTAATCCACGCACGAGTGCCGAAGACGTGAAAGTTTACGCAGCCGTGGCCACCAGTTGGGACACTTACTACCCAAAGGCTGAGCGCGGAGCCAACCTGCATAACATTGCCATCGAGGGTATGAAGGATGTGAGAATCATCCAAAATAACCAGCGTAAGATGCTGCAAGCTACTCAGGTGGCAACGTCCGGACTCATTGATATCGCACTGACGGATCACCGTGGGGTGCTTCGCAAGCTGACCGACTTGAAGGGAAAGGTGGTGATGCTCGACTTTCATATCTTCGCTTCCAAGCAGTCAACCGAGCGCATCATGGCCCTTCGCGAACTATACAACAAGTATCACGACCGCGGATTTGAGATTTATCAAGTGTCGTTGGACCCCGATGAGCACTTTTGGAAGACCAAGACAGAGGCGTTGCCTTGGATTAATGTCCATGCCAACGCTGATGAGCAGAATGCCATACTCGTGAACTATAACGTGCAGAACATTCCCACTTATTTCATCATTGACAAGAACAATACTTTGCAGAAGCGAGATGTGCAAATCAAAGATTTAGATGCTGAGATACGGTCTTGGCTCTAAAAGACGAAAAGAGGGTGACGGTAATTCATAATCCGTCACCCTCTTTTCGTGAAGATGTTGATGTTGTAAACCGTCAAACCAGTGCGTTGCGGTATGGTTTTTGTGTCAGAAACTGCGCAACCATGCCTGTAACTCGAGCCGCATCTCCACGTGATAGCGGAACGAACTGTTGTATCCAAAGCCATGATCGCCTGAAGGATAGACGTGTAAGGAGGCCGGTACATCGTGCCGATACAACTCCAAGTAATAGTTAACACCATTGGCAGGCAGCACCACGGTATCGTCATCAGACAAGAGGATGAAGGCTCTGGGTGACACACGGCTCACCTGCAGGTCGGTACTGTACTCGCGTTCTGTGCTCTTGCTTGGATTCTTGCCCAGCAAGTTGTCGTGCGAACCCTTGTGTGTATAGCCCGGCATCATGGTAATCACGGGATAAAATAGTATTTGGAAATTGGCCTTTGCGTCGCCTTTGCTTTTGGTAGCCACGGTTGAGGCAAGGTGTCCACCGGCTGAGAACCCCATGATACCGATGTCATTGCGGTTGAGGTGCCATGCCTGTGCGTTCTTTCGCACCAGTCGCATCGCCTGTTCGGCATCGCTCAGCGGAGCTTCTTTCACGCCATGTGGCATGCGATATTTCAGTACGATGGCAGCAATGCCCATGTCATTGAAGAACGATGCCCAGTTGGTTCCTTCGTTTTCCCAAGCCAAATGAGCATATCCGCCGCCCGGACAGATGACCACTGCCCGTCCTGTGGCGCGTTTGGCAGCGGGCAGAAACACGCGCACTTTCGCCGTATCGGTAGCAACACCGGTGGCATGTGGGGCGCGCCCATTCCATAAATTCACGTCGAATACCTGCTGAGCGCTCGCATAAGTCGCTGCAATCAATAAACTAAGAGTTAAGAGGAGTTTTCTTGTTTTCATCTAAAAGTTGTTATTAAGGGAACGCAATGTTGTTCCCAATCGTTGTATGCAAAGATACGATTTGTCAATGTTTTGTGCAAATGTATCTTTGATTTTCAGGTATTTTCAGGAGTAAGAACAAAGGGAGAAAGGTGCATTTGACGGGCAATCGTTGCCGGTTAACGTGCTCAAAGTCTTGTAGTGTGGTAAAATGCCATCGGTGCAGGGATGACAATACGAAGATTTTTTATAACTTTGTGGCATTCTATGAATAGAACGCTTTTCGAATGAAGAAAGTACTGAATGAGGTAGGATATGTTTTGGTTTACGGCATCTGGTATCTGTTGTCATTGCTGCCCATGCGTTTGCTCTACGTATTGTCCGATCTGTTGTATCTCATCATGGCTTACATCTTGAGATACAGGCATCGCGTAATCTGGAAAAACCTGTCCAGCAGCTTTCCTGAAAAGAGCCACGAGGAATTGGTGAAGATAGAGAAAGACTTCTATCATTGGTTCTGCGACTACCTTGTTGAAACCATCAAGCTAATGACCATGAGTGCCACACAACTGCAAAAGCGAATGCGTTTCACAGGCATGGAGCAGTTCAACGCTGCCCTCAATGATGGTCTGTCGTGTGCTGTGTACCTCGGTCATTATGGCAATTGGGAGTGGATTACCTCCCTTCCTTATTCAATTCCCAGTCATGCGCAGTGCTGTCAACTGTATCATCCATTGGAGAACAAGCGCTTTGACCGGTTGTTCAAATATGTGAGGGAGCGCCAACACGCTCTTTGCATACCCATGCACAACTCGCTTCGCAAGATATTGGAGTTCAAACGCAACAACCGGGCAATCGTGGTGGGTTACATTGCCGACCAAGTGCCATTGTGGTGGAACATTCACCACTGGTTGGATTTTCTACATCATGATACGCCTGTGCTCACAGGGGCCGAACGCATCATCAAGCACACGGGACAAGTTTGCTTCTATGGTGACATGAAACGTGTGAAAAGAGGTTATTACGAGTGCGAAATGAAGCTCATGGCGTCTGATCCAAAGCAATGTGAAAAATGGGAACTGACAGACATGTACTTCCGTATGTTGGAGCAAACGATACGCCGTCAACCCGCATGTTACCTCTGGAGTCATAACCGATGGAAGCGTACCCGCGAGGAGTTTGAACGCGACTGGGAAGTGGTTGACGGGAAAGTATTGAGAAAAAAGAACGACTAAGCACTGAAAATCATGAAGATATTTGCAATCGTTGTGACTTACAACCGGCTGGAGTTGCTGAAAAAAAGCATCGGAGCGTTGCGCCGTCAGCAGCACCTTGACCAGATTGTTGTGGTGAATAATGGCAGCAATGACGGCACGAAAGAGTGGCTGGATGGGCAAGCTGACTTGCAAGTGATTCATCAAGAAAACGTTGGGGGCAGTGGAGGATTCCATACAGGTATCAAGGTTGCTTATGATGAAGGCGCCGATTGGATATGGTGTATGGATGATGACGTGTTTCCAAAGGATGGTTGTCTGGACGAAATACTACGCCTTGTGGCGCTTGAGGAAACCCAATTGGATCACAAGAAACCGCTGGGCATCCTGGCTCCACGGCGAGTGATGAACGGAAAAACGTTCACGCACGAGTTTCGGCGATACAACCTAACCAATCCACTGGGCAGTTTGCACGCTGAAAAGCTGAGTGGTGAGGAGACAACGCCTACCGAGATTGTAGGCTGTGACTTTGAAGGACCGTTCATCAGTCGGTCTGTTGTCGAGAAGATTGGGCTGCCCAACCGAGAGTTGTTCATCTTCTATGATGATACGGAATATTGCCTCAGAGCGCATTTGGCAGGCTTCCGTTTGCTCTATGTGCCGTCGGCCGTGATGGACAAGCATGCGTTTTTCTCGGAAGACTCATGGGCGGTGCGCAACCAGAAGAAGAAGTGGAAACGTTATTACCAGGTTCGTAATTCGGCCTACTTAAACCATCATTATGGCAAGAACTGGGGGGTGCGATACCTAAGAAGTTGGATCAGTGGCATGGGATATGTCATCCCGGCTCTGTTGTCGATGCCCTTCAGTAAGGCATGGCGACCCAAAGACCTGATGATGTTGCATCGGGCGTATTACGATGGTATCAATGAACGGTTGGGAAAGCGTTGAGCTTAACCTTTTATAAAGTAGGAAAATCCCATCGTGTTTGAAGCTGCAACTTGTTATATGGATTGCAATGATATGGAAAAAAATAAGTTACTTGTTGTCATACCCGTTTATCATCCGGTGCTGAAGGCGTATGAGAAAGCGGCACTTGACCATAATTTATCTTTGTTGAAAGGCTTTCCTGTAGTTTTTCTGCAACCACATAACGTGGATATGTCGCCGCTCAATGCGCAGTATCCCAATGTGGGTGCGATTGAAGTGAGTGGCGATTGGTTGGGAACGACTAATGGCATTCAGGGTTATAACCGCATGATGATGTCCGAATCGTTTTACAAGCTCTTCCAAGATTATACTTATATCTTCATTTGTCATGTAGATGCTTGGCTGTTTAAGAATGAGTTGGCATCGTGGTGTGATAGAGATTTTGACCTTGTGGCAGCGCCTTGGCCTACTCGTCCACGGTATACGCGATTCCCATTGAAACAGTATTTGAAGTTAAAGTTGTTGCTGAAACCGAAGAATAAGATTATACATAGTCAGATGTTTGGTCGCATTGGCAACGGCGGATTGTGTCTTCGCAAGGTAAAGACGTTTCAGGAGGCTTGTGTGCACTATGCTGATGAGATAGCATATTACAACAGTCAGCCCGACGCTTTGCACAATGAGGATTTGTTTTGGGCGTTAGTTCCACCCTTGAAAGTACCTTCTGTCAAGGAAGCCTTGACCTTCTCGTTCGATCTTAAACCCGAGTTGTGCTATCAACTCAATGGCAATCGGTTGCCCATGGCTTGTCATGGATTCAACAAACCCGTGCGCGTGTCCTTCTGGAAACAATTTATTCCGGCGCTCAACGACTAACAGTCGAAACGATCAAACAACATGAAAGTACGCTCATTGTTCCCTCGTAAACTCTATTATACCTTGCATAGCGGCAAGAATTCGAAGCTATGGTATTACCTCACTTCATACATAGCCATCCATCTGCCACACGCTTGGCTGAGAATGATCTGCCAAAGGGAAATGAAAGCATTGCGGAGTCGAGATGATCAGGCGTATATCATGCAGCGTGTGAACTATTATAATCGGCTCTCATCAGCTACAGCTATTGATCGCAGGGCGTTCCTTCAAGAGTCGGTGTGCGTTCAAGATCAACCCATGACTGGTCAAAAAGTGTATTATCTTGATGCGTATCGTTATGCCCGATACTTCCCATTGTCGCTGCGATGGGTGTTGCTTCCCGGCGATATCGTTCATGTTCCGGCAGTTCCATCCATCACCAAAAGTCGCCCGTTGACGGAAAATAATGCCAATTCGGTGTTGATGAAACTCGACAAAGTGCGCCATTTTCTCTTTGTAAACGACCGCAAACAGTTTAGAGATAAGCAGAACTTAGTTATTTTTCGTGGTCTGATTGGGCAGGATGGCGGTGCTGATTTGAAGCAAAACCGATACGATTTCGTGAAACGTTACTATGGACATCCGCTCTGTAACATCGGGGTCATTGACCCACAATATCCTCAATGGCGAACCGAAAAGCTCACCATAGAAGAACATCTTGACTATAAATTCATCATGGCATTAGAGGGAAATGATGTCGCCAGCAACCTTAAATGGGTGATGTCATCCAACTCGGTCGCCGTGATGCCACGTCCCACCTGCGAAACTTGGTTCATGGAGGGATGCCTGAAGCCCAACTATCACTACATTGAGATTAAGCCTGATTTCTCTGACCTGGAGGAACGTCTGACTTATTACATAGCGCATCCGGAGCAAGCTGAAGCAATTATCGCACATGCTCATGCGTATGTCGACCAGTTTAGGAATCAACGACGCGAACGATTGATATCACTGTTGGTACTGAAGAAGTATTTTGACTTCACCAATCCCGCCCAATCCAACGGCTGAGAGCGTTGTTGTTTACCAACAATGAACATACATATAGTAGCGGCGAACGGCGCAAAAGAACCTTCTGGTCACTTTAGATGGATAGGTAACATGAAACAACCAATAGAGAAAGCTGCTGAGCATGCCGTTAGGATGATAATTGATAATTTGGTCTATCTGCGATAAATCTTCCCGATTGATGTGAAATTTGATGGCATGCGCATACATACTCAGTGTGCCAAGATGAAGGGCTTGACGGTATATTCCTTGTGAATCTTTCCGCAAGAAGAATGCCTCAACGATTTTAATGGCCTTTGCCAATGAAATCATCGACTTCAAAGATTGTGTTGTGGAGTATGAGTTGAGTCGGTTGCATCGGTAAGTGTACACCACATCGTCTATCCACGTGCGGCTTCCTACCAGCAGAAGACGGGGTAAAACCGAATAATCTTCACCGTAATCTACCCCCTCTGTAAAGTTGATGTCATGTTGGGTGAACAAGTCTCTGCGATAAAGTTTTCCCCAAATAAACCCATTTCCTTTGTGCCAAAGCAGGGTTTTGATGCGCCTTCTCTTTGAGGTATGTGCCGGCAAAACAATCTTTTCGTGTTTACACCCCATTCTATAGTAAGCCCCTTCCACGATGTCAGCACCCGAGGTGACCATCTTTTCCACCAGTAGAGCGATGGCGTTGGGTTCCAAAAAGTCGTCACTGTCCACGATTGTCACCGCATCACCCGTGGCAGCTTCTAAAGCTGTCTGCCGAGAAGCGCCCAAACCATGATTCTCGTGATGATGGATGATTTTTACTTTTGCTGCCTGTTGCGGGAATCGGGCCATGTAGGCTTTCAGCTTTTCAATGCTGTCGTCCTGCGTACAGTCGTTTACAAAGATAAATTCTATGGTGGGATAAGTTTGTAAGAAAAGACTTTCGGCACACTGTTCGATATACGGACCAACGCCATAGACAGGCACCAAGATTGATACTTTCAGCATGTTGCATTCTTGTTTTTTACTCTTTCAGCTACTCATCTTGTGGCTCTTGCGGTCTGTTCTTGCTGCAAAATCCATTTTACCTGCGATGTTTCCAGTGAGCTGACGTAATGTAGATTAAATGCGATTCAGTAGGATGATCTATTTGTGCGGCAAAGATAATACAATCATTTGTAATGAAGTGTATTCTTATCTGTTTTTTTCAGAATCGCCATCTCAATTGCATCTCCAGGTCGGTTTGCGAACTTTGGTTGGTTTGTTAGTACGAACAGCTAGTCTTGTCACGGTCAAAGCTGCACGGTGTATGACATGGTAGATACCTCCATGTCGCACACAATAATCTCGTCAAAGTGCTTCACTGAGTCATCTTCTTGCGGCAAATGTTTCTCGGCATCATAGGCGTTGATGGCAATAGAAATATTCTTTTCCAAATTACTGCGAATCATTAATCTATTTTATCGGGTAAGGTTTTTCAGCGCAAATACGTTTTCTCTTATAGTTAAATTGTTTGTTAAAAATGCTTAGTGATGGACGATATTCTTTGGTTTGTATCTCCATAAGATCAAGAATGCTGTGTATCATGTCGTCTGTCATGAATGGACGGTGGGCAGACAGGCGAATTCTATTTGTGATATCTGGATAGTTTTTCTGGAAAGCCTTAGACATATACACCAACATGGGGATTTCTACTTTCTGATTATTGATGTCAATGTCACCATGACCAGCAATCCTTTTGTTGATTTCCATCACATCTTCACCGTGGTCAGAGGTGTAGATAATCAATGCGTCTTTGTCTTTAAAACGGTTGATAATGGCGTTGACGATGCTGTCATTGTAGCGTACAGCCGTATCATAAGTTGCTTTTGTCTCTTTTATTTTGTTATTTTCACCTTGTTCTACGTTTGTACTAAAAGGCTTAAATGTTTTGGGATAGCGGTTTTCATATTCCCCGTGTGTACCCATAAGGTGTAGTACAATAAATCTTTTGGGTTTTGTTTCTCTTAAGGTTTGGTCTAATAAAGGTAGTAAATGCTCATCATAAGGCTCTGTAAAGTTACTTTTTGAATCTCTAACGCGCACAAAAGAATTTGACTTGCATTGCTCTGCGTAGAACCTTCCGTTATTACCATATATGCCTGAAGATTCTTGATTTGATAACCAAGTGGTATAATAGCCTGCTTGATTTAAAATACTGAATAGGTCGGTATATTCATACCACTTCCCTTTTGCACCTTGCCTGTAAAATGTGAATAATTTTTCTAATACCTCCATTGTGTGTCCATTTGGACTGATAACATCGGTAAATTTGACTAAATCGCCAGTCTTTTCAAGGCTACTTAAATAAGGTGTTGTCTGGAGATGGTATCCGTATATCCCCATATGATTCCTTGTAGTAGATTCTCCTAATATATAGACAACATACGGTATAGTACTATTGTTCTTTAATAGCTTAGGGTGTGTGTTCCCTTTTTGTTTCATTTGCTTTAATTCTTGCATGTCATTTATAGCGTCATGTGTAAGAAAAACAGTGGAAACGACAGAACAGCATTGGTTTAATAACCTGTCTCGTGTAGTTGTTTTCTGTTTAATAACATCTTTAACAAGATTGACTACTGTGAAAACTGATGCAAAAGTAAACCATGCTGATGCGCATAAAATAGCTGAACGCTTATATTCTAATTTTAGTATTAATAGGCTATATGCCGATAAAACAAAGATGACTGCACAAATGCTTCCATACAACCGTATGTTTAATACGTTGGCTTGCAGATATTCCATCGCCTCATTATGATTGGTAGCTAAAAGTATTTCGAAAATCGCACTATCTGGTA
>URFI01000002.1 GCA_900547085.1 uncultured Prevotella sp. | reverse complement strand
GTTTGATGATTTTTTCCAAATGACGAAACGAAAAGTTGACGACAAATCACATCACTTCCGTCGCGAAAGCGCCTGTGCCATGCTAAGTTCGCTGGTATACGACATGGGGAACCACATCTGGCGAACCCAACAAATAGGAGGAGGTGCCCGCCTGAGTCGCGGGGAAAAGATATTCACCGATTTCATTAAGCTGGTCGAACAGAACTACCGGGAGATAAGAAAAGTAGGTTGGTATGCCGAGAAACTGTGCATTACGCCTAAATATCTTTCGGAAACGGTAAAGAAAGTCAGTAAGGAAACGCCTAATAGTTGGATAGACAGCTACGTAACGAAAGAACTTCGGTTGCTATTGAAGAATTCTTCTAAAAGCATAAAGGAAATAGCTGTAGAGATGAACTTTCCCAACCAGAGTTTCTTAGGAAAGTATTTTAAGGACAAAACGGGGGTTTCTCCGTCTGATTATAGAAGGTCTTGACGACTCAATTGATTGGCAACAGCACACAACTCGTCATACCATTGCTGCCCAAAGCGGCGTATCAATGGCTCTTTAAGAAACTGGTAAAGCGGCAAATCGAGTTCTTTACCTTTCTCTACTCCACATTGGCAAATCTTCCAACGGTGGTAATTCAGTCCAACAAGTCCATTTCCCAACGCCTTTTCCCGAATGGGGTATAACGCACAGGAGATGGGCTTACAAAAATTAATCTCTGCCTTTCGATAGGCTCTTTCTAAAACACAAAGGCAACACCCTTCTTGATAACAAGTAAAAACACAATCCTTGCGACCGACGATGCTGGTTACCATGTCGCCCTCTCTATCAATATAAGCCACGCCTTGCTGATCAATGACCGATTGAGCCGAAGCAGAAAGCTCGTTCCACACAGCATCCACGTTCTCTTCGATGCTTGCAATCTCCTCAATAGTGACAGGAGCTCCCGCATCGCCTTCAATGCAACAAGCGCCATGACACACCTCTAAATCACAACAAAACTTTTGCGTGAAAACTTCTGGAGACACCAAGACGTTGCCTACTTGTATAATAGGAGGATATGAATGGTTCATACATTGAGGAGTTTTTACCATTTCACGGGCTCAATGCCCTGCTGTATTAAGTATTCATTACAGCGTGAGAAATGATGATTACCAAACCAACCACCTCGATTGGCAGATAGCGGTGAGGGATGTACGCTTTCCAAAACACAGTGTTTGTGCTTGTCAATAAGATAGGATTTTGAACGCGCATAACCGCCCCATAACAAGAACACCAAGTGCTCTTTATGGTCGCTCAACACCTTAATGACAGCATCTGTAAACGTTTCCCACCCTCTTCGCTGGTGGCTTCCTGCTGCATGCGCTCTCACGGTGAGTGTGGCATTAAGCAGCATCACGCCCTGTTTTGCCCAGCGAGTCAAGTTACCTGTTGTGGGAATGGACATTCCCAAGTCGGCTTGTATCTCCTTAAAGATGTTTTGCAACGAAGGTGGAAACGGCACACCGTCATTAACAGAGAAACTCAAACCGTGTGCCTGACCCTGTTCATGATAAGGATCTTGCCCGATAATCACCACTTTCACCTGATTGAACGGACAGAGATTAAAGGCGTTGAAGATGAGTTTTCCGGGAGGATAGCACGCAAATTGGCTGTATTCGGCATGCACAAACTCAGTTAGTTTGGCAAAGTAAGGCTTGTCAAACTCTTGCTGCAAATGCGCTTTCCAACTTTCTTCTATCTGTACTTCCATATCCTCAAGATTGATACAGCTTGACTACTATATTCAAAAGAGACGAGAATTGAACCAACAAGTGGTTCAATTCTGGCACTCTTATATGCTTAAAAATGCAATAATCAGTCTATTATCAGATTTTCACCTGTCATGGCTTCCGGTTGTTCCAAGCCCATGATGTGCAATATAGACGGTGCCACGTCAGCCAATCTGCCGTCCTTCACGGTGGCACTGTTGTTGTTTGTCACATAAATAAATGGTACAGGATTGAGCGAGTGTGCCGTATTGGGCGTGCCATCCTCATTAATTGCGTTGTCGGCATTACCATGGTCGGCAATGATGATAGCCTCATAATCGTTGGCTTTGGCAGCCTCTATCACCTCTTTCACACAATGGTCGATTGCCCAAACCGCCTTGGCGATGGCGTTATACACACCCGTATGTCCCACCATGTCACCGTTGGCAAAGTTCACCACAATGAAATCGTACTGCTGTGTACCAATGGCATCCACCAGTTTGTCTTTCACTTCGTAGGCACTCATCTCAGGCTTTAAGTCGTAAGTCGCTACCTTGGGCGAATTAACCAAGATACGATCCTCGCCCTTGTAAGGCTCCTCACGTCCTCCATTGAAGAAGAATGTAACGTGTGCATACTTCTCCGTCTCCGCTGTATGCAACTGTCTTTTGCCCAAACTGCTAAGATATTCGCCCAATGTCATCTCTACATTTTCCTTCGGGAACAGCACATGAACATTCTTAAAGTTAGCATCGTAGGGCGTCATCGTGTAATACTGCAAATCCTTGATGGTGTGCATTCCCTCATCGGGCATATCAGTTTGGGTCAGCACCTGCGTGAGTTCTTTGGCACGGTCGTTACGGAAGTTGAAGAAAATCACCACATCGCCCTCTTCTATCTGTCCTTGAACCGTAGCGTTGGTAATGGGTTTGATAAATTCGTCGGTCACTTCTTCGGCATAACTCTCATGCATTGCCTGCACCATGTCCGTTGCTTTCTTACCCACACCACTTACCAACAAGTCGTAAGCTTCTTTCACTCGATTCCATCGCTTGTCACGATCCATGGCATAAAAACGCCCTATGATACTGGCAATGTGCGCATCGTTCGTTTCACAAACATGCTGCAAAGCCTCGATAAAGCCAACTCCACTCTTCGGGTCTGTGTCGCGTCCGTCCATGAAACAATGCACATACGTATTTTTAAGACCGTATTTTTTAGAGATGATCAACAACTGATATAGATGATCCAAAGAAGAGTGAACACCACCATCGCTGGTCAATCCCATTAAATGAAGCTTCTTTCCCGTTTTCTGTGCATACGTATAGGCAGAAACGATTTCAGGATTTTGCAGAATTGACCCATCTTTACAGGCTCTGTTAATCTTCACCAAATCCTGATATACCACGCGTCCTGCACCAATATTCAAGTGTCCTACCTCCGAGTTACCCATCTGTCCATCGGGCAATCCGACATTCTCACCCGAAGCCTGCAACTGCGAATGCGAACATGTAGCATTCAGATAATCCAAATAAGGTGTAGGCGTATTGTTAATCACATCACCTTTTCCCTTGTTTCCTATTCCCCATCCATCGAGGATCATCAATAAAGCTTTCTTTGCCATAATTATTGTTACCTGTCTTATATCTAAATTTCTGTTATGCAAAGATAGTGCAAGCCGAAGCCAAAAGAAGTCTACTTATTTTGGTGAGGCGCAGCCTATCTTATGCAAAGGTACTGCAATTTTCTGACTTACGAATCATCTACACCTTATAAATACAGGAATACTTCACTATTTTCATCCATGCAAAAGCCCCACAATCCGTTAGGATTGCAGGGCTGCGGTTATATAGACACCTAAGAGATTGATTACTCTACGGTGATTTGCTTACCTAATGTCTGTACGATTTCCTCACGTTTCGGCAAGGTAACTGTTAAGACACCATCCGACATTTTTGCGCAAATTTTCTCTTTGTCCACATCATCTGGCAAAATCAGGGTCTGCTCAAAGCTCGAATAACTAAACTCTCTACGCAAGTAGTGAGCCTTCTTGTCCTCTTCTTTGTTCTCCACCTTTTTCTCCATCTTGATAGTCAGGTTGCCGTCGTTGTCGATATTCACGACAAAATCATCTTTCTTCAAGCCAGGTGCAGCCAACTCTACTATATAATCACCATCATGAGCAATCACGTTGATGGCAGGTGCTGTACTGTTCAATCTTGGTGCAAGACCTGTATCAAAAAAATCATCAAACACACTTGGTAACCATGAATTTTTGTTTCTTACTGGTAACATAATCATTTCCTCCTATTTTTATATTGTTTATTTTTATTTGCTCTTTCGAGTTCACTAACCATTGGTGCAAGGAGCGTACCAGTGAAGAATTTGTGCCATTATGACACATATTCCATTATTTAGCCCAAAAACCAAGCCATTATGTCAGCCATTTGAGACTTTTCATCCAACTCAGTATCAGCGTTATTGACGTACAGATCAAGGATTTTCCATGCGCTTCACCCTACATGTTTGCTTCACTTTCATTCTGATAGGCACGTTATAATGCATACTGACTGGTCTACCCACTAGCATGCCAGGTGTCCAACGTTTCATGTGTTTCATTTCTCTAATAATGATTTTATCAAACCTTGGGTCTTTCGAACGATACACTTTGAAATCTTTGCAACGACCTTTTTTATCGATAACAAAACTCACCACCATGGTTCCCGTTAACGTAGAGTCAGCCTTCATCAGCTTAGGAATCACCCTATCGCTCACAAATGCCATCAACGCTTTTTGCCCTCCGGGATAAACAGGCATCACCTCGGGATCGGAAAATATCTTTTCCGACGGTTCAACATACTTCGATGAGCCCACACACTGTGCCGACATTGCCGCCCAAACAGCCATCATAAGCCAAAATAACAATACACTTCTTCTCTTCATATCTTATCTTTTTTAAACATTCTTCCATCCTTTCAAAAAGTACATCCGCACCGTCTATGACCGAGGAAACCAAAGACAGGTGCGGACTGTACTTCAGATTTGCATATAGCTTTCGTAGACAAAGATACAACTTCAGACTGCCCTTGTCAATAGCCCGATAGACATTGACACACGCAGAAAACGCAAACATCTGACTGTCAGGTATTTAAGATACCGCCAACATCTCTTTTGACACATCAAAGAACGAATATGAATTGTTTTTTATATCTTTGCCCTGAACAAAAAAGACCAAAACACAGTCGTATGCAAAAGATATTCGCGATGCTGCTTTTTACCACCCTTCTACTCGGCGCATGCAACCCGAGCAGCCAAAAAAGCGCCCTTCCCGCACCCGAGCAACAAGCCCGCACCTACATTGACAGCGCCCTGCAGTATATCGACCAACACAACCTAAAGGCTGCCATGGTGCAACTGAAGCAAGCCGAGCGACTGATTCCCGCACTCGACAGTGCCAAAACCATCTTCCATATTTACCAGTACATCGGGTGGATTAATGAGAACAGCGGTGCCAACGAACTGGCCCTGCAATACCAGAACCGCGCCCTAAAATATGCCATGACGTATGGAAAGCCCGAACATATCGTCGACGTTCTGGTGAACAAGGCCAATACATTTTTCAATATGGAGCTGCCCGACAGCGCCCGCAACGCCACCAAAACAGCCATGCTGTATTACCACAAGGTTGGCAGAGGGCAACAGTCGGTCATCCAAAAGCACCTGGCTCATTACGACCTGCTGCGCGATTCTCTTGCATCAGCCGAGCATCACGCCTATCAGGCGTTCATGCTGGCACAAGACTCGTCAGCCCTTGGTAACGCACTCACGCTACTCAGTCAAATCTACACTCGGCAAAACCAGCCCGAGAAGGTAAGGCTCGTCATGTCGATGATGTCGAAAAAAAACAACTCTACCATGGCGTACAACCGACTGCTCGCCGAAACGCACTTGCACGAGACACACGGTGACTACCGCAAGGCATACGAATCAATGCTGCGCCTCAAAGCACTCGACGACTCGCTTTACTCGGAGAAAACGCACACCGACATCATCAAAGTGCAAAACGATTATGACAACGCCGTGCTACAATTAGACCGTGCCCGCCAACGATACCGCTACTCGGTCGTCATCATCGCCCTCTTGCTGCTACTGTTTGTCCTCTCCTACGGGTACTACCGACGCAACCACCTACTATACAAGCGATTCCAAGAGCAAATAGCCGACATCAAAGACGAACTGCACACACGGCTCTCGGCCAAAAACCTCACGATAGAAGAGATGAAACAGGCGATGGACAGCCGACTAAAAGAATTGGAGCAGTTGAAACACAAACTGCCCCCAGTCATGCAAGCAGACCGCAATTATGAGTCGGTGGCACAAATCAAGCTGGGCATCGACGTGCTTGATGCCATCCTACACAATGGCAACATCAGCCAGTTTGGGAAGAAAGAGCAGGTTGCCGTGACCAGCATCATGCCCAATATCGATGCCGAACTGGCTGAACTGCTCAACAACCAGTCACTAGCACTGACACCCAAAGAAACATTTTTCTGCATCATGGAACGCAACGGCATGGCCGACAGCGAGAAAGCAAAGGCGTTCTGCTGCTCAGAACAAGCCGTAAGGTCTACCAAAAGCCGGCTCACTAAAAAACTGCGCACTATGCCCCACCTGCATGGCATGGCACCTGTGCTACGACCAACAAGCCCAATACAACGTGACATGGAGAATTGATAAAAAGGTGCGAATCCCTGATTTTGTCCGTTTTTCTTCCCTAATTTTAACACTTCTGGAACCTCACAAATAGAAAAAATATAGGGGATATTTTGGATGTTCCGTAGCCTTATTTGGGCTATAAGCATGACTTTGATTGGTTAACCCATTGAGTTAACTGGCCAATATCAATGCAATAACACGGCTAACCCTTTGCTTTTCCGACGCAAAATCATGGTTTTTGCGGCCATTTCAAACCGTTCTTACGACCAAATAATACCAAGATTTTCATAACACGTTGAGAATCAATTATTTCTATTTCTTGCGTATTTGCGAGCAAGTATCCATCTCGTTACAAATATGCCCGTATTTAGAGAGCGATTGTCAACATATTTCAGATTTTTTAAGACAATTTTTCATCCCAAAAAAACCAACGTTTTTAGGACATCCTAAATAAGTGGTCTCGCTAAAATTTATCAAGGAATCCTATTCTCTTTTTCATCACTTTTCTCTTATATTAGATAATTTGACAAAATGCAAGTCGGGTACCACATAATCATCTGGAACACTACCACAAGTGCGAAATGGTTCATCTATAAAAATATCTCCGCTAAAAATAACTTTTTTCCCAGTTTTTCTAAAACTTAAAGGTAGTGAGTTGTGTTGAGGGTAAATATTTACAATACCATAAGGTTGCTTACATACAATGCAATAAACATGATACTCGGTATTAAATCACTTCCCCAGGACTGTCAGTTAAGGTGTACCAAACTGTATTATTTTTACATACAGGGTAATTTGACGATTCTAATTCTTTTGAATCATCAGAGCTACAGCCAACATTCAATATAAGAAATAATGGCAATAATAAAAATAGTACTTTCTTCATCTCTTCTTTTTTTTTATGGTTTATGGTATGTAGAAAAAATATAAACTAAGAAAGATCATCCAAAGACTGGCAATGAATAGATAATTTATCATTCGCTGTCACAGTGTGCTACTGCGTACAAATATAAACATTTAAGGAATATCAAACAAGCAAGTTATTCGTTTTTTTTATAAAAAGTTGTTAATTCAATGGCTAAAGTTTTCCTATCGCTTTTCCAATCATTATAATCCTCAAAAATCAAGTGAAACGTATCACAGCTCAAAAAACTTGTACTTCTGCCTAAAAACAAGTATTTTTGTAACCAAATTCGCTGCGGATGACAGAGACACTCAAAGAGAAAACGGCAAAAGGTATATTTTGGGGGGCGATGAGCAACATCACCCTGCAATTGGTAGGCGTGGTGTTTGGCATCATGCTGGGTCGTATCCTGTCCGACGAAGACTATGGCATGATGGCGATGATAGCCATTTTTCAGTTGGTTGCCATTGCCCTTCAAAACAGTGGGTTCACGGTAGCCATCACCAACATGAAATCCCCTACCCACGATGACTACAACGCTGTGTTTTGGTTCAACATCTTGGTTGGCGGCACCTTGTACATCCTTTTGTTCCTATCCGCTCCTCTAATTGCTTCCTTCTACGATACGCCAGCCCTGACATCCCTATGCCGGTACAGTTTTTTAGGCATCCTCTTCGCCTCGTTCGGCACCGCCCAATCGGCATGGCTGTTCAAGAACTTACACGCCAAGCAACAAGCCAAAGCCAACATCGTTGCCGTATTGCTGTCGAGCATCACGGGAGTACTGATGGCGTGGGGCGGTTTTCGTTATTGGTCATTAGCCACTCAAAGTTTGGTGTACATCCTGCTGTGTACCCTCCTCTACTGGCATTATTCGCCATGGCGACCCTCCATACACCACATTTCGTTTGCTCCCGTGAGACGAATGTTCAAGTTCTCATTCAAAATCCTACTCACCACGCTCATTACCCAAGTCAACAACAACGTGCTGAACATTCTGTTGGGCAGGTTATACACCAAACACGACGTGGGACAATACAACCAAGCCTACCAATGGGACAGCAAGGGATTTCAGTTGGTGCAGAGCATAGTGAACCAAGTAGCACAACCTGTACTCGTTGAACTGAAGAACGAGGCCGACCGACAGCTGCACGCTTTTCGCAAGATGATGCGCTTTTCGGCATTTCTCAGTTTCCCCCTCTTGTTGGGACTGGGACTGGTATCGCGCGAATTCATCGTGCTTACCATTACTGAGAAATGGCTTCCCAGCGCCCAACTCCTTCAGCTGTTGTGCGTGAGTGGGGCTGTTTTTCCCCTTATCACACTAATGTCGAACCTCATTATCAGCAAGGGGAAAGCCAATGTCTACCTTGGTTGCACCGTTTCCTTGGGCGTATTACAAATCGTCCTCATGCTATTGCTGTGGCCATACGGCATCCGCAACATGGTTATTGCCTATGTATGCCTCAACGTGAGTTGGCTTTTTGTGTGGTTCTACTTCGTGAGAAAGTCCACGGGATACACGCTTCCGCAGTTTTTTAAGGATGTGTTGCCCTTTGCAGTCAGTGCATCAGGGGTGATGGTTGTGACCTACTATGCCACGTTGGGCATCACTCATCTGCTTCCATTATTAATCATTAGGGTGGTAATGGCAGCTGTTTTGTATTACGTCATCATGCGCGTTGCCAAAGCAGAGATACTCCGCGAATGCCAAACAGCCATTCTTTCTAAATGGAAGAAAAAGCGTTAAGGACATCCCCTAAATCCATATTTTTATGTATATTTGCTCATTATTGAAAATCAAAGCAGAAATTTAACACATGCAAGCCATTATATTAGCCGCAGGAATGGGGCGTCGCTTAGGAAGCTACACCAAGGAAAACACCAAATGTATGGTACCCGTCAATGGGGTAAGACTCATTGACCGCATGCTTACGCAACTCTCCGCATTGCATCTAAAGCGTGTACTGATGGTGGTGGGCTATAAGGGAAAAGAACTCATCCATCACATCGGAGAGCGATATGCAGACAGTCTAAAGATAGAATATGTAGAAAAGCTTATCTCCGCCCGCACCAATAATATTTATTCATTGTCGTTGGTAAAGGAGCAGATGCAAGAAGACGACACGCTCTTGATAGAGTCGGATCTCATCTTCTCTGACCGACTTTTCTCCATGATTCTTGCCGACGAACGTCCCAACATTGCCCTCGTTGCCAAATATGAAACATGGATGGATGGTACCATGGTGCGCATCGACGGTGATGGCAACATCGTAAACTTTGTTCCTAAAAAGGCTTTCAACTATCAGGAGGTTGACTCGTATTATAAAACGGTAAACATTTACAAGTTTAGCAAAGCGTTTTCGCAAACACAGTACGTTCCTTTTCTCGATGCTTATTGTAAAGCTTTGGGAAATAACGAATATTACGAACAGGTGTTGCGAGTGATTACGTTGTTAGATAAAACCAACCTCAAAGCACTTGACATTGGCAATGAGAAGTGGTACGAGATAGACGATGTGCAAGACTTGGACATTGCAGAAACCATTTTCGCTAAAGACGACGAGATGCTCAAACGGTATAACTATCGCTATGGTGGGCACTGGCGTTTCCCAAAGATGCTGGACTACTGCTATTTGGTAAACCCCTACTTTCCTTGTGAGCAGATGAAAGCCGAGATGAAAGCCAACTTTGACACCCTTTTGACCGAATATCCGTCGGGTATGTACGTCAACTCACTGTTGGCAGGCAAGTGTTTTGGCATCAAACAAGAATACATGGTGGTGGGCAACGGAGCAGCAGAACTCATCAAGAGCCTCATGGAAAACGTTAAAGGAAATGTGGGCATGGTGTTCCCCACCTTTGAAGAATATCCGCATCGACTGCGAAAAGAGCAGATAGTAGCGTTTGTTCCGCCCTTGGACACGCTGCAATATACTGCCAACGACTTGATGAACTTCTACAAAGACAAGTCCATAGACATGCTGTTGCTCATCAATCCAGACAATCCCTCGGGCAACTTCATACCCAAAGCCGACATTGTGAGACTGGCAGCATGGTGCAAGGAGCGAAATATACAGTTAGTGGTTGACGAGTCGTTTGTTGACTTTAGTGATGATTTTCTACACAACTCACTTCTCTGTGATGAGACTTTGGAAGCATATCCCAACCTGTTGGTCATGAAAAGTATTTCAAAATCGTATGGCGTACCCGGACTTCGGTTAGGCATCTTGGCTACCTCGCAACGAGAAACCATTGCTCGCATCAAGAAAGACGTGTCAATATGGAACATCAACTCGTTTGCCGAATTCTTCATGCAGATATACAATAAATATCAAGCACAATACGAAAAGGCGTGTCAGCAATTTATTGACGAGCGCAATCGCTTTGCCCTACGCTTGAAGGAGATACATTTTTTGCGTGTTCTGCCAACCCAAGCCAACTACTTTTGTTGTGAGGTAAAACCGCCCTATACCGCAGCCGAGCTGACTAAACAACTGTTGGCACGCTTTGACATCATGATAAAAGATTGCAACAGCAAGACATCGCTCAAAGGATTGAACTATATTCGTATCTCTATCCGCAACCAAGCGGACAACGACCAACTGATTACAGCATTGCTCAACTTACAAAACGAAACCATATAAATGAAAATATGTATTTGCGGAGGAGGTAACTTAGGGCATGTGGTAGCTGGCTTCTTGGCTGCACAGCCCACTCATGAGGTGAGTTTGTTGACACGACATCCCGAACGGTGGACGCATCATTTGCTCATTGACACCCCCAATGGAGAGGTGTTGAAGGGAGAGTTATGCGACATCAGTACGCATGCCAAAGAAGTAATACCTTCTGCAGAGTTGGTTTTGCTGTGCCTCCCAGGATATGCACTGCACGACACACTGGAGCAAATAAGTACATACCTGTCGCCCCACGTACCTGTGGGAAGCATCGTGTCGAGTACTGGCTTCTTCTTTGAGGCGTTGGACATATTGCCCGAAACCACACCTCTCTTTGGCTTTCAGCGCGTACCTTTCATTGCACGAACCACTCAATATGGACATCGAGCATCGCTGTTGGGCTATAAACCTCAACTCAATTTAGCAATTGAACGAGGTGGCAAGGCTACTGAAGCATTAAGGAAAACATTGCAAGAAATGTTGCATACCCCCATCAGTCTGTTAGATAACTATTACGAAGCGAGTTTGACAAATAGCAATCCGCTGTTGCATACCGCTCGCTTGTACGAGCTATGGCACACTTGGCACAAGGAGATTATATATAAAGAGGTGCCGCTCTTCTACACCGATTGGACCGATGAAGCCGCACAATTATACATCCAAATGGATGAAGAACTTCAAACTCTATTGAGCAAATTAAAGGTAAAGCAGGGCGCAATACCCACTGTTCTTGATTATTACGAGAGTACGGATGCACATAGTTTAAGCAAAAAACTGTCGTCCATTGCTGCCTTTCAAGGCATACCTGCACCCATGAAAGCCGTTGAGGGAGGTTATCAACCTGATTTTTCCAGTAGGTATTTCACGGAAGACTTCCCTTATGGGCTTGCTATCATTCACCGTTTGGCGCATCAACACAGTGTAGAGGTTCCTCATATCGACAAGGTTTTTGGATGGGGCATGCGTCAATTGTCAAAATAAAACAACAGTCATGAACACACCACTCATACCACATGAGGAACTGCGCCAACGATATAATCCCGACGGATCGTTGCTGCGTCGCCAACAGATGCGCATGCTGCACATCCTTGTTGAGGTTGACAAGATATGCCAACGCCACAACATTCGGTATTGGCTCAGTAGTGGAACATTGATAGGTGCCGTTAGGCATGGCGGTTTTATCCCTTGGGATGATGACTTGGACATTGAGATGATGCGCTCAGACTACGAGCGACTTTTGGAAATACTACCCTACAAACTGCCTGATGACTTAGCATTACAAGCCCATAGCACCGACCCAAATTATTGTTACCATTACGCAAAGGTGCGCGACCGTTGTTCCTATATCGAAGAGAAGCCCAACTACGACCGCTTTTTTAAGCATCGTGGCATCTATATAGATATCTTCCCTTTGGAGAAGCAACACATGTGGACACACAAACTCTCGGAACTTTCCTTCGGTCATGCGTATAAACTCATGCGTACTTACAAGGGAAGCGACGAGGAGTGCATGAAAAAGGTGAAACGACTGTATGCGTGGAATGTAAGATTTATCTACCCATTACTGCGCTTGGTGAATCGCATCACGGGCGCAAAGACCATCACCAGCGGACTTGGTATTCCGTTTCACAATTCCCGATACGAAGAGGATATATTCCCATTAACAACCATTATGTTTGAGAACCGACCCTTCATGGCTCCTCATGACAGCGATCGCATGTTGCGACACATTTATGGCGACTATATGAAGCTGCCCGATTTAAGCCAACTGAAGCCTCATACAGGCAGCATTGAAATATACAATAACGAAACCAATAAACACTGATAGGACATGAAACAGCCTGCAAAAACAGACGTGGCGGTACTGATACTCTTCTTTAACCGTCCCAAGGAACTGGGCAACTTGTTTGAACAAATCAAACTGGCTCGCCCCAGCAAGTTGTATCTGTATCAAGATGGACCACGCAACGACAGCGACTTGCCACGCATGGAAGCATGCCGAAAGCTGCTCGACGATGAGCAGATTGACTGGGAATGTGAAGTACATCGCAACTACCAAGAGGTGAACAGGGGCTGCGACCCTTCCGAGTATCTCTCCCAAAAGTGGGCATTCAGCCATGAAGACAAGTGCGTTGTCTTGGAAGATGACAACGTGCCTGCCCTCTCGTTCTTCCCTTTTTGCAAAGAATTGCTTGACAGATATGCTCATGATGAGCGCATTGGCATGATTGCGGGCATGAATTACGATGAAGAAACACAGGGGATTCCCGATGATTATTTCTTCACCACCACCTTTAGCATCAGTGGTTGGGCATCGTGGAAACGGGTAATTGACAAATGGGACGCCACTTATTCATTCCTTGACGACAAGTACAATCGGCAGCAGTTGGAAGCTCTTATTAAAGAAAGGAAATACCAAAGCGACTTTATTGAGTTTTGCGAGTATCACCGTTCGGTGGGGAAAGCTTATTACGAAACGATTTTTCATGCAGCCATCTTCTTCCATTCACAACTCTGTATCGTTCCCCGAGTGAACATGATCAGCAATGCTGGAGCTACCGAAGACGGAGTTCACCTCAGTGGGAGCAACGACGACTTGCCCAAAGCCATTCGAGGAATCTTCACCATGCAACGCCACGAACTGTCGTTTCCGCTGAAACACCCACGATACATCATAGAGAATGTGGGCTACAAGCATCGCATGTTCCGCATCATGGGCTGGGGACATCCATGGCTCAAGATAGGACGATCGGTAGAAGAGCTGTTCATCAACTTGCGTAAAGGCAATTTCAAACGCATCAAAGAGGCGATGGTCAATCGGATGCGCAAACTATGTGGCAAATCCAAATGGGACTAACAATAGCTTAAAAGAATAAACATCTTAAATAATAAAAAGCCTACATTTATGAAAAAAACACTCATTTTTGCTGCCCTCACACTATCTCTATCTGTGGCAGCTCAATCCAATCCGTTGTGGATGAGACACACTTCGATCTCTCCCGATGGGCAAACCATTGCGTTTTCGTACAAAGGAGACGTGTTCACCGTACCCGCTTCGGGCGGTCAGGCACGACAGCTCACCTCGAATGCAGCATACGATTCCTACCCCATTTGGAGTCCTGACGGCAAAAAAATTGCTTTCGCATCGAGTCGTGAAGGTAGCTTAGATATCTTCGTAATGGACAAATTCGGTGGCGAACCCAAACGGTTGACCACCAGAAGCACCAACGAAACTCCCATTGCATGGCGTGACAACGAACACATCCTGTTCAGTGCAGCCATCATGCCAACGGCAAAATCCATCTTTTTTGCGAGTAGTAGTTTCCCACAAGTGTACGAGGTAAACCTAAAAGGTGACCGTCCCAAACTCTTCTCAGTAGTGACCATGGAGGACTTGAGCATCAACCAAAAGGGCGAGATATTGTATCATGACAAGAAAGGATACGAAGACCCCTTCCGTAAACATCACCGCTCGCCTATCACAAGAGATATATGGCTCAACCAAAATGGCAACTTTAGCAAACTTACTACCTTTAATGGCGAGGATCGTACACCACGCTGGGCACCCGATGGCACCTCTTTTTACTACCTAAGTGAGGAGGACGGAACCTTCAATGTGTACAAGCGAGGGGTGAAAA
The DNA here is from genome assembly GCA_900547085.1 of uncultured Prevotella sp. GTDB lineage: Bacteria > Bacteroidota > Bacteroidia > Bacteroidales > Bacteroidaceae > Prevotella. The sequence goes on along the minus strand of URFI01000002.1, from coordinate 26,868 downwards.
GCGCAGACAAGACACAAATTACTCATCACACCAAACACCCCGTGCGCTATCTGTCGGTGGCACAAAATGGACGGATTTGTTACAGTTACGACGGTGAGATATACACCCAAATGGGGTCGGCTGCACCACAAAAAGTAAACGTGAGCATTACTGCCGACCGTAATGACATCGACTTGAGTCGACAGATAAAGACATGGGGAGCGACAGAGATTGCTCTTTCCCCCAACGGAAAGGAAATAGGTTTCGTGCTACACGGTGACGTGTATGTGACCAACATCGAATACAAAACCACCAAACAGATTACCGATACACCCGAACAAGAGCGTTCGATTGAATTCTCTCCCGACGGACTGGCGATTGTCTACGCATCAGAACGAGAAGGGTTGTGGCAGATTTACCAAACAACCATGAAGAACAAAGCGGAGAAACAGTTTGCCTATGCCACCGACTTACAGGAAGAACGCCTTATCCATTCGGCTTATACCTCTTTCCAACCGCAATATAGTCCTGATGGAAAAAGCATCGCTTTCTTTGAGAACAGGGGTACGCTCAAGGTGCTTGATGTAAAGAGCAAGAAAGTAAGAACCGTGATGGACGGTAAATATGTTTACTCTTATAGCGACGGAGATATTTGGTTTGAATGGAGTCCAGACAGCAAATGGCTCATCTCCAATTATATCGGAACAGGAGGATGGAACAACCAAGACATCGCCTTGATTGACGCAGAAGGTAAAAAGCCCATTTACAATCTCACGCAAAGTGGCTACAATGCCGGTAATGGAAAATGGGTATTAGGCGGCAAAGCCATCCTTTTCCAAAGCGACCGAGCAGGCTACCGCAGCCATGGAAGTTGGGGAGCGGAAGACGATGTGTACATCATGTTCTTCGATTTGGACGAATATGAGAAGTTCAAGATGACGAAAGAGGAAAAGAGTCTCCTCGATGAAGCAGAGAAAGAGAAGAAGAAAGCCGAAGAGCCAAAGACGGTAGACGTGACGGTGAAGAAGAAAGAAAAGAAGGAAGAGCCTATCAAACTGGACTTGGACAACTGTCGCGACCGTGTGCTTAGGCTCACTGTTAACTCGTCACGCCTGGGTGATGCCGTGCTGAGCAAAGACGGAAACGCCCTCTATTACCAGGCAGCCTTTGAAGGTGGGTTCGACTTATGGAAGCATGATTTGAAAGAACACAGTACCAAACTGATTCTGAAAGGCGTGGGAGGCGGCGGAATGCTGGCAGACAAAGACTTCAAGAATCTGTACCTGTGCTCTGGAGGGGGTATCAAGAAGATAGATATAGGCAGCAACTCGTCGAAGAATGTCACCTTTGAAGCACGTTTCAACTACAAGCCTTATCAAGAAAGGGAGTACATGTTCAACCACATTTGGCAGCAGGTGAAGGATAAATTTTATAAGGTTGACTTACACAGTGTTGATTGGGAAGGCTACAAAAAGAGTTATGCACGGTTCTTACCTTATATCAATAACAACTATGACTTCAGTGAAATGCTGAGCGAGATGTTGGGCGAACTGAACGCATCGCACACAGGTGCGCGCTATTTTGGCGGTGGTGCCAACCTTAGCACCGCCACCTTGGGCTTGTTCTACGACCAGACGTACGATGGAGATGGACTGAAAGTCGAAGAGGTTATCAATCGTGGACCTTTCTCGGTGAAGAAAACAGGAGTTACGAAAGGCTGCATCATTGAGAAGATAGACGGTGAACCGATATTGAAAGACAAAGACTACTACTATATGTTGGACGGAAAGTCGGGTCGCAATGTCAGGGTATCGGTGTACAATCCCGCCACCAAAAAGCGTTTCGATGTAACGGTTAAGGCCATTAGTAAGGGCTATCAAGATGAATTGCTGTACAAGCGATGGGTGGACAGGAACCGCCAATTGGTAGATAGTCTGTCGCATGGACGGTTGGCATACGTACACGTCAAGGCCATGGATAGCGAGAGTTTCCGCACTGTATTCCATGAATTGCTAAGCGATAAGAATAGAAATCGCGAGGCTGTGATTGTAGACGAGCGACACAATGGTGGCGGCTGGCTGCACGATGATTTGTGTACACTGCTCTCAGGCAAGCAATATCAGAGCTTTGTCCCACGTGGACAGTTCATTGGCAAAGACCCTTGGAACAAGTGGACCAAGCCTTCGTGCGTCATGGTGTGCGAAGACGACTACAGCAATGGACACGGATTCCCGTTCGTGTACAAGGAGTTGGGTATTGGAAAACTGATAGGTACGCCAGTTGCTGGTACTATGACCGCCGTTTGGTGGGAGACACTCATCGACAATACCATGGTCTTTGGCATCCCACAAGTGGGCTGCCGAGATATGCGAGGCAACTTTGGAGAGAACACACAACTCAATCCTGACATCGAAGTTTACAACACTCCGGAAGACTACATCAATGGCAACGACCAACAATTGAAACGAGCTGTCGAGGAAATGTTGAGAAAATAAGTCAGGATTTGACATGGTTTATCAACATACAGGACTGATACCTCTGGTACAAAAGTGATGATACAAAAGCATCGCAACGCTCGCCTATCCCTCCAAACGCTGCCAGCGGGCATGTACATCGTAAGGGGAATGTGCGACAAGAGCCCTGCTGTGTTGAAGATTGTCAAGAGATAATTCCTCATAATACATTCAACAGACCTATCCTTGTCACCGAAACATCGGTGCGGGATGGGTCTGTTTTCTTATATTGAATGAAAGAATAACAAACCAAACTCAACCATGGTTCGTGGTGCGAACGGCACGAGTAACTCGAAAAGAGAAACGACACAACAAGTCAAACTTCCTTCAGAGGTGTGAGTTTGGGGATGAGTTCGTTTCGCATTTCCACCGTTATCTTCCTGCCCCGAAGGCTCCTTACCACCGGAAAGCTGTCAAAATAAGCATCTGAAGACAGGTACCATGCGTGCTGTTTCACTTCTGCAAGCCGTTGCAGCTCGTGTTCCATCACAGACGCATACTTGGGGTTGACCACCGAAACGAAATGCCCCCGTCCACGCACTTCGAGCAAAAGGATGAGCCGCGGCGTGGCTGATGATTGCACCGAGGCAGACTTTGCCTCACTCATCCGAGAGCTGACGCTGATTTCCCAACCATACTTTTCATTCAAGTTTTTCATCATCTGACGAAAAACCTTGCCATGCGGCGAGGTGTCCACGATGCCTTTGTAGGTAATGTAATAATGAATCATCTCGTGCAACAGCACGTTCTGATACTGCCGTTCGGTCTGATTATAGTAGGTACTGACGTGAATGGCATACTGGTAAGACTTGCAACCTCTCCAGGTAAGCTTGTGCTTACACGACATACTGCCGAGCCTTGTGCGCGACTGCGATAACGAAAGTCGGGGACGGGGCAACGCATTGTCAAAATACAGGCGGTTGAAAGTGTCAAAAGACGCATGCAACCAGGCCTCATCAATCACAACCGTATCTTTCATATTGACATCAATTTACTGCAACCGTGGGCGTCAAAGTTACTACCAGATACTCGGATTGCGTACCAATTCTGAACTTTCCTCCCCAAACACCAGGAACACTTATTGCGAAACGCCACAGCACCCTGCCTTTCTGCGAGGCACCATAGGCTTTCTCATAATAATCACTTCCCAAATGGGGAACCACCAGAAAAAGAATGCCCCAGAGTTTCATGAATGAAAAATAATTGTGTGTGAAAAGAGGGTGATTAGCCACGGTGTACTCCACTCTCATTCGCACGTGAATGTGAATTGCACCACAAAGGTACGCAAAAAACGATGACTCGTGAACTATTTCTCACGGTTTTGTGCACACATGGCCAACCTATCCAGTTGAGCGATACGAGTAAAAAGTTACTTGTATCGTCGTGTATTTTTACCAATTATCACCCTAAAAAAGGCACATAAAAACTTTCAATCTAGAAAAAGACGATAGGCAAACAGGGAGCAAGACAGGAGTTAAGTTGGCAAGAAAAATCGAATTTCAGCCATAAAACATTGACTTTGCACTGTTAAAAGCATCCCTTTGGCACGCAATGAACATGGGTTTGCTGCCCAATAGCATGCATATTGCACCCTTAACTCAATGCTTTTCACGAATAATAACGGAAAAAGTTGACACGCGGCGAGCAACGATAAATGTAATACATTATGCATTAACGGCTTATAAAACTTTCTGATTTTGAGCGTATTTGCGACAAGACGCCCAGTTGTTCACAAATTCTTCAAGTATAAAGAGGTTCATTGTCAAGAAAATTCATACAAATCGGAGTCTATCAATATAGTCTCGTGGCGGTTTGTTACTCATCGATTTTTTGATTACCTTTGTATCGTTCGTTGGGATGTCAATCAGCTTAATCCACGACAATTACGATATGGAACAGAATAAAGAACTGGAACTTGCGTGGGAATTTGTGGAACATACCGCCCAGTGCATCTTCCTCACGGGAAAGGCGGGAACAGGTAAAACCACATTCTTAAAGAAGGTCAAGGAGCGCAGCAGCAAGCGCATGGTGGTGGTTGCGCCCACGGGTGTGGCTGCCATCAATGCCGGAGGCGTCACCATCCACTCGTTCTTTCAGTTGCCGTTGTCGCCCTTCGTACCCAATGCCGTGGTGCAGAATCGATATGATTTTGGCAGGGAGAAGCGCAAGATTATCCGCACACTCGACATTCTTGTCATCGATGAAATCAGTATGGTGCGCAGTGACCTGCTCGATGCCATTGATGCGGTGCTTAGAAGGTATCGTCATCACGACCGACCCTTTGGCGGCGTGCAACTCTTAATGATTGGTGACCCGCAACAGTTAACACCCGTTGTCACGCCTGCCGATGAGGAGTTGCTCCGACCATACTATGACACGCCTTATTTCTTTGGCAGCCATGCGCTGCGACAAACGCCTTATGTCACCCTACAGCTGCAAAAGGTTTACCGACAGCAGGATTCGGCTTTTTTGGACATCCTCAACCATTTGCGCGACAATCAGTTGACGCAGCGTGACCTCGACTTGCTCAACAGTCGTTACAACCCAACGTTCCGCCCCCAACAGGAGGATGGATACATTCGACTGACCACGCACAACAGCATGGCCGATAGCTACAACAAACGTGAACTGAACAGTCTTACTACCAAAACTTATCAATACAAAGCCACCGTCGAAGGCAACTTCCCAGAGTACTCTTACCCCACCAGCGAGTTGCTTACGTTAAAGGTTGGCGCTCAGGTGATGTTCATCAAGAACGACAGTTCGCTGGAACGACTGTATTATAACGGTCGCATCGGCCGCGTTGTGTATCTTGATAACGACCATGTCGAAGTGCTTTGTCCAGGCGATGAGCAGTCTATCTTAGTGGAAAGACAAACGTGGGAGAACACCACCTACCAAATCAATGAGCAGACCAAGGAGATAGAACCCAAGGTACAAGGCACCTTCAGCCAATATCCCCTGCGCCTGGCATGGGCCATCACCATCCACAAGAGCCAGGGACTCACCTTCGACCATGCCATCATCGATGCCGCATCGTCGTTCGCCTCGGGACAAGTGTACGTAGCTTTGAGCCGCTGTAGAAGCCTGGAAGGATTGATTTTGGCATCGCCCATCCCCGCACATGCGGTGATGAATGATGAGCGTGTCATGTCGTACATCCGTCAGCAGGAGGATGAGGCCCAACGAAGCATCGTGCAATTGCCCCAACTCAAGGATGAGTACGAGCGTCATCAGCTCATCGAACTCTTCAATTTTTTAGACCTTTGGCGGGCCGAAGACATGCTGTGCCGCCTGTTCATCGAGTTCTTCCATGCCTATCCCAAGCTCACGTTGATACACAAGGCTACCGTCAAGGCCTTGCAAGACAAGGTGAACGTCATTGCATACAAGTGGACATCGCATATCGGCCGATTGACGGCACCGCAACTGCGTGACCCTCAATTCTTGGAAAGAGTAGTGGCGGGAGCCGACTATTTTCGCAAGACATTGAAGCAGTATCTGGGTGATATCCTTGAGCAATCGCAGGATGTCACGTCGAACAACAAGTTGGCCATGCGCCGTTTGGACACCTATCTCACTGATTTGCGCGAGCTGTATCTATCCAAAATCTTCTTACTTGGGTACATCGTTGAAAACGGATTTACCGTTCAAGGTTATCTTAAGGCCAAACAAGAAGCGCTCTTGATGGCCATGGACGAGCTGACACCGCATGCCAAAAGCCGGTCGAAGGCGCAGAAGGCACCCAAAAAGAAGAAAGAGAAAACGAAAGACATCACCTTCAGACTCTACAAAAGTGGGCTGTCGCCCGCTCAAATCGCTGCAGAACGGCAGCTGACTATGGGTACCATATACACGCATCTGGGCCATTTTGTTCGGCAAGGCGACATTCAGTTGCTGCAATTGATAGACGAGAAGCACCTTCAAAACATCCGACAGGTCATTGAGAAAGTTGGTCTTGACAATGGCAAGACGGCCATCAAGGCTCTCTGTTCACCCGATGTGACGTACGAAGAGATTAACTTAGTGACAGCTTCACTCAAAAAGAAATCGTGAAAATGGACTGTCATACCAGCTTGATGGCGACAAGACATGAACCACGATAATAGTATGTTGGATACATTGCTTTATGGCTACCTGGTTTGATTTTCGGGTAAGAATGCTTTAAACGTCTTGCCGTTTCCATGAATAATCTTTACTTTTGTACCAATTAGAAATCATCTTTAAAAAACATAATCAATGAAAAAGTACACACTCACACTCCTGTTTCTGGCAGTAACGCTATGCATCAGTTCACAAAACCTGTTTGTAGGAACCTACAACATTCGCAATGACAATTCGGATGACCGTAAAGAAGGTAACGCATGGCCTAAGCGATGCCAGGTGATATGCGACATGATGAATTTTGAGCAGCCCGATATTTTTGGCACACAAGAGGTGCTAGTAGGGCAACTGCGTGATTTGAAACAAGGACTGGACGGCTACGATTGCATCGGCGTGGGGCGTGACGATGGCAAAGAGGCAGGTGAGTATTCGGCCATATTTTACAAGAAAGACAAGCTCAAACGTCTTGACTACGGCAACTTCTGGTTGAATGAAACGCCGGACAAGCCCGCTTTAGGCTGGGATGCGGCTTGCATCCGCATCTGCACCTGGGGAAAGTTCCAAGACGTGAAAACCAAGTTGAAGTTCTATTTCTTCAACCTTCACATGGATCATGTGGGTGTCGTGGCTCGCAGAGAGGCTGCCAAACTGGTTGTAAGGAAAATCAAAGAGATTGCAGGCAGCAACGCACCTGTTATTCTCACTGGTGACTTTAATGTTGATCAGCATGATGAGATTTATCAAATCTTCACCCAGTCGGGCCTCCTGAAAGATTCATACACTGCTGCCAAAATGCGTTTTGCCGAAAATGGAACGTTCCAAGGTTTCAAGTCTTCCTTACTGACAGACAGTCGCATCGACCACGTTTTTGTTTCCAACAAGTTTCAAGTGAATCAATATGGCATTTTGACCAACGGCTATTGGACCGAAGGAACCAGTCGTGAGGTAAGCAAAGAAGGTGCTGCGCCACAGGAGCTGAACTTCCGTCAGTATGTACATCGCTTGCCTTCCGACCACTATCCGGTGATGGTCAAGTTGAACTATCAGAAGTAGAAGCCGTCTTCTGGGGTATATGTTGCTATCCCGCACACGATGATACCGCAGGTTGATGGTCATTTGTAGCACTGCGTGAAAGTTCTGATGGTGATGTATCAAGTCTAAATTTCGACCCTTTGAACTAGACAAACACCCTGCACAATCAACTCACATGAACCCCCATTAGCCAAAATGGCTGTTCGAAATAGATACGAACAGCCATTATTTTCTTGCCATCAAGAAGAGGTTTTACTCTGCTTCTTGCTCCAAGGCGCGATAGTTGATCAAGTCTTCGGCGCGGAAGTTCTTGATGAACGTGTAGTGCCCTGTATTCTCTTCTTCCGTCTGACGCATGTAGACGTGTGCGCTCTTGGCGAACAGTTCGGGTGAACGTGATGCATCATCAATGAGCAATACTGACATTAAGAGGTTGGCTGTCATGTTATATAGGCGACGAGCCAAGAAGTCTTGCAGTTCCTGGTTGTCAGCCTCTTTCACCATGTTGACAGCTTCTTCGTACTGCTGGGCCAGCACTTTCAAGCGGTCGTGTAAAGGCTTCCATGCGCCTTCAACCTCTTTGTCGAGCATTTCTTTCATGATATTGAGGTAGGTACCATTCATGATGTAGCGTATGGCGGCTACCACTTGCAGTTGTGTCGTGCCCTCGTAGATGGAGAAAATGCGTGCGTCGCGGAACAAACGCTGGCACTTATAGGCCATGATGAAGCCCGACCCACCATGTATGCTGATGGCATCATAGGCGTTTTGGTTGGCATATTCGGAGTTCATGCCTTTGGCTAATGGCGTGAAAGCGTCAGCCAATCGGTTGTATTTCTTCATCTCCGCACGTTCTTCAGCACTCAGTTTTCGGTCGCGTTGGATGTCTTCCAATGCCTTGTAGAGGTCAACGTAACGAGCTGTTTGATACAATAAGGAACGGCCTGCGTCGAGTTTGGCCTTCATGCGTGACAGCATGTCGTACACGGCAGGGAACTCTATGATGGCTTGCCCAAACTGTTGACGCTCTTTGGCGTATGCCAAAGCTTCGTTGTATGCCTCTTGTTCAACGCCAACCGACTGTGCCGCAATGCCCAAACGAGCGCCATTCATCAGTGCCATGACGTACTTGATCAGTCCCATGCGGGTGCTTCCGCACAGTTCGGCTTTGGCATTCTTGTACACCAGCTCACAGGTTGGCGAGCCATGGATACCCAGTTTGTTCTCAATGTGGCGCACATCCACCCCGCCATTGCGTTTGTCGTAGATGAACATGGACAGTCCTCGACCGTCTTTCGTACCCTCTTCCGACCGTGCCAGCACCAGGTGGATGTCCGAGTCACCGTTGGTGATGAAGCGTTTCACGCCATTCAGTCGCCAACAGTCTTCTTTTTCATCGTAAGTGGCCTTAAGCATCACGCGCTGAAGGTCAGAGCCAGCGTCGGGTTCGGTCAGGTCCATCGACATGGTGGCACCCTTACAAACGCGTGGGATGTACTCCTCGCGCTGCTCGTCCGAGCCGAATTCATACAGCGTGTCGATGCACGATTGCAGCGACCAGATGTTCTGAAATCCTGCATCTGCTGCGGCTATCATCTCCGACATCATCGAAAAGGTGACGTTGGGCAGGTTCAGTCCGCCATAACGCCGTGGCATCGATACGCCCCACAGGCCTGCCTGCTGGGTTGCTTTGATGTTGTCAAGCGTTTTGCTGGCATACTTCATGCGCCCATTCTCAAGATGTGGGCCTTCTTTGTCCACGTCTTCCGAGTTGGGTTCGATGATGTTTGCCGCCACGTCGCCAGTGATTTCGAGAATGCGTTTGTAGTTCTCGATGGCATCATCGTAATTTACCGGAGCATCATCATGGTGCTCTTTGTCTTGGTAGTTGCGCTCCTTGAGCTCAACAATTCGCTTCATCAACGGATGATCTAAATGAAATTCAATCTCCGGATGGTCAGTATAGTAATTGGACATAGTTTATTATTATAGCTTGTAGTTATCGGAAGTTATTCGGAGTTAGTTCGCTTCGCTCACAGGAGTTAACGGACATTACCTTTATTTCCCTATGTATTTGTTGCTTGTAGTTATCGGAAGTTACTCGGAGTAGTTCGCTTCGCTAACGAGAGTTAACGGACGTTACCTTTGCATGACGCTGTGGCATTGTTGTTAAGTATTCCTTTGGCATACGCATTGATATACCAACTTGCTTTTTCTAAAATACTCATGAGTTCAGCATATTGCTCTTCGTTTATATATTCTAAATCTTTTGATAGAATGATATAATTTCTACATTCTTCCAAACTGCCTTGAGATGTATTCAAGAAGCGTAATTTATCTGCCTTTCCTATCTTTCGATATCCTTCTGCAATATTAGCAGTAATAGATACCGCAGCACGTTGAAACTGCGAAATCAAGCCAAAGCGTTCTATCTCAGGAAATGTTCTCGTCATTTTATAAACTTTGATTACAAATTGATGAGATATTTGCCAAGCTATGATATCTGTGAAATTTTTCGTCATCTCATGTGCGTTATTACTTTCCAACAGGGTGACTAAGAGAACTAATGTCTGTTAACTCCCATGGCTGAAGGCCTATAACTCCGATATTACTCCTATTAACTCCCCCTAGTCGGGGGGGATTTATTTGCTGTTCTCCTTATAATATTTAATCATTTTGGGTACCACCTCTTCTATCGAGCCAGTGATGACATAGTCGGCCAACTGGTTGATGGGGGCGTCGGCATCGGTGTTGATGGCGATGATGATGCCTGCGTCTTGCATACCAGCCACATGCTGAATCTGGCCGGAGATGCCGCAGGCGATGTACACCTTGGGATGCACCGTAACACCCGTTTGACCAATCTGGCGGTCATTCTCTATCCAACCTGCGTCAACAGCCGCACGACTGGCACCCACCTCACCGTGTAACACGTCGGCCAATTCGTATAAAAGATGGAATGCCTCTTTGCTTCCTACGCCATAGCCACCCGCCACAATGATGGGCGCACCCGTCAAGTTGTGTTTGGCTTCCTCTACATGTCGTTCGAGTACCTTGACGACATACGACTCCGGACTGACGTATTCCGTTACCACGGGATACACCACCTCGCCTTTCGCCTCGCCCTCATAGAGCGCCTTCTTCATCACTCCCGAACGCACGGTAGCCATTTGTGGACGATGGTCGGGGTTGACGATGGTGGCCACGATGTTGCCGCCAAAGGCCGGTCTGATTTGATAAAGCAAATTGTCATAGTGTTTTTGGGCTTTGCGGTCGTCGTAATCGCCAATCTCCAATTGCGTACAATCAGCCGTCAGTCCACTGGTGAGCGATGACGACACGCGCGGTCCCAAGTCGCGACCGATTACCGTCGCACCCATCAAGCATATCTGCGGTTGCTCTGTTTGGAACAGTTTTACCATGATATCCGTGTGTGGTGCCGACGTATAAGGATACAATCCTTCTCCGTCGAAGACAAACAATTTATCAACGCCATAAGGCAGTATCTGGTTCTCTACGTTGCCCTTGATGCCCGTGCCCACTGCCAGCGCATGCAGCTCGACGCCCAGTTGGTTGGCCAGCGTGCGCCCTTTGGTGAGCAGTTCTTGAGATACCTCGGCAACGGTTGTGCCTTCTATCTCGCAATATACAAATACGTTGTTCATATACATTTTGGTGTTAAAAAGCCTCTCCCCCAACCCCTCCCCAAAAGGGAGGGGAGTCATTAGACTGTTTGCAGGTGATGAGGACTTTCTATCGTTTAATTCCTTGTTTTGATAATTATTGATTAAGTCTTCCCCGTCAACCTCCTTGTTAAAAAGAAAGTAACTACTCCCCTCCCCTTTGGGGAGGGGTCGGGGGAGAGGCCGCCGCTCCTTACCCAATAATCTTTTCTTCAATCAACTCTTTCATCAGTGCTTTCACATCCTCATCAGATGAGGTAAGCGTTTTGCTCTCCTTGGCTTGGAACACGATGTTCTGCACCGACTTCACCTTCGTTGGCGAGCCCGAAAGACCACACTGCGCTGGGTCGCCGTCCACATCGGCCACCGACCATTGATTCAATGTGAGGTAAGGACGCTGCTCATAGAGTTCAGTCCATGGTTCATCGCCTTTCCGTTCCATCGGACAGGTGGCGTACTTGTACTTCATCACCAGTTTGGCATGGCAAGGACGGCATGGGGCCGCACTGCCATTCACCGTGACAACCACGGGCAATGGAGCCTCTACCGTCTCGACACCGCCATCAATCAAGCGGCGAATAGTAGCCTTTCCGTTTTCTATCTTCAATATTTCTTCGGCGTAGGTCACCTGGTTGAGGCCTAGTTTCTGAGCAACCTGCGGACCTACTTGTGCCGTGTCGCCATCGATAGCCTGACGGCCTCCAATCACCAAGTCTACATGTCCTATCTTTTTGATGGCCGTGGCCAGCGCGTAAGACGTGGCCAGCGTGTCGGCTCCGGCAAACAAACGGTCGGTCAGCAGCCATCCGGTGTCGGCGCCGCGGAACAAACCTTGGCGAATGATTTCAGCCGCACGCGGTGGTCCCATGGTCAACACGCCCACGGTAGAACCTGGATTTTGCTTCTTAATTCGCAGCGCTTGTTCCAGGGCATTCAAGTCTTCGGGATTAAAAATGGCGGGCAGTGCGGCTCGATTCACCGTACCTTGCTCGGTCATGGCATCCTTTCCGACGTTTCTTGTGTCAGGTACTTGTTTGGCAAGTACAACGATTTTCAGTTTCATAGAATATATTCTGTGTTATAATATAATGGTCGTTAACAGATTCCTTTCAGGACTTTTGTCTGCTCGCAAATGTACTAACTTTTTGGTTCCTACCCAAAAAAATGGGTGCATAAATGCACAATCAGGATTCGGTTTCACATTCCTTATGCATCAAGGGCGAAACATGATAAATCAAGCCGCTATTTGCATGATTTCCAATAGCAATGACTTTGTGTGCCAAACTCATTGACTTTGATGCCCAAACCCATTGACTTTGTCTGCCAAAGTCAATGAGTTTGGATTGGCAAGTCATGAGCAAGAGGAACGTATCAAGCAGGAAAATGAGCTAAGTGTCTTATTATAAATGAAATAAAGATATAATCCAATGCCGGAAACCGCCTTACAAGGATGCCCCACTTGCGTGTTTTCAAGAGGCGTGATGACAGGCTTTCCGGCAGCTCTTTATGGTAAGGAAATGGGTCGCAGCAAGCTCAGGATGGGCCATGACGTATGAAATGAAACAGCGGCAGACGTAGATAAATATTCTGAAAAATAGGGAAGAGAATATTCGGCACTTCATATTTTATTCGTTAACTTTGCATGACTATGATAGACAGAGCCACCGTTGAACGGATAAAAGACACGGCCAACATCGTGGATGTGGTGAGTGAGTTTGTGACACTTCGCAAGAGTGGCGCCAACTACAAGGGTCTTTGTCCGTTTCATAACGAGAAGACACCCTCTTTCATCGTTTCACCTGCCCGCGGCACCTGCCATTGTTTCGGGTGCGGAAAGGGTGGAAACGCCATCGGGTTTATCATGGAACACGAGCAGATGAATTATCCCGAGGCCCTGCGTTGGCTGGCTCGCAAGTATCATATCGAAATCCGTGAACGCGAGATGACGGATGAGGAACGGCGCGAACAGAGCGAGCGCGAGTCGATGTTCATCGTCAACGAGTGGGCAGCGGGCTATTTCAGTGACTTGTTGCACAACCACCCGGACGGACAAGCCATTGGCATGCAGTATTTTCGTAGTCGTGGTTTTCGCGATGACATCATCCGGAAGTTCCAGTTGGGGTACGACCTGCCCGACCGCACGCTGCTGTCACGGACGGCCATCGGCAAGGGTTATCAGGAAGAGTTCTTACTGAAAACGGGCATTTGTTATAAAACCGAGCGTGGTGATTTAATCGACCGGTACAGCGGACGGGTTATCTTTCCGTGGATAGGACTCAATGGCAAGGTGGTAGGTTTCGGTGGTCGCGTGCTCGACTCGCGTACCAAGGGCGTCAATCAGAAATATGTCAACTCGCCGGCATCCGAGATTTACCAAAAAGACCGTGAGCTGTACGGCATCTACCAGGCGAAGAAGGCCATCGCGAAAGAAGACTGGGTATACATGGTGGAGGGCTATACCGACGTCATCTCCATGCACCAGTGCGGCGTAGAGAACGTGGTGGCCAACTCGGGAACGGCGCTCAGCATGCATCAGATTCACATTCTGCACCGATTCACGTCCAACATCACCTTATTATATGATGGTGACGCTGCCGGCATCCATGCGGCCTTCCGAGGAATGGACATGCTTTTGAGTGAGGGAATGAATGTGAAGATACTGCTTTTGCCTGACGGTGACGACCCTGACAGCTTTGCACGAAAACATTCGGCCGATGACTTCAAAGCGTACATCGACAAGCATCAGGTTGACTTCATACAGTTCAAGACCGACATGATGGTGCGAGATGTCGCCGACCCCTTCAAGCGTTCGGAGGGCATCAACTCCATTATCAGCAGCATTGCCGTGGTGCCCAATCAGATTCTGCGTGATACTTATGTGCAGGATTGCGCGCGCAGAATCGGGATGAGTGAGCAGACTTTGATTAACACCATGAATCGTTACATCCGAGAAAATCGAGGTGCCAGAACCACAGAGCAGCAAAGAACGGCCATGCAGGCGGCGCAGTCCGTACCCGTTTCGCACCCCACACCGTCTGCAAAGCCCATGGCACAGGCTTCGAAGGTAGAACTGATGCTCATTCAACTGGTGATTAGAAAGGGCGAGCAGCTGATTTACGAGGGCGTGGAAGATGATAATCACAACGTCGTAAACTTCACCGTGGCTCAATATATCGACTACATCTTGAATGGTGACCAGCTGCAATTGGGCAACGAACTCTACAGGCGCATTCTGTCAGAGGCTGTCAGTCACAGCGGAGAAGAAGGCTTTGTAGCTGAACAATACTTCGTGCATCATGACGATATTGAAATCAGCAAACTGGCCAGCAAGTTGAGCATGGATGCTTATCAGGTGATGGAAACACAAAAACCTGCATCTGAAACGAAATACATGGACGAGGAACAATTGGCGAGAGAGGCGCAAGAGGCTCTCCGAAACCATACCATCCACTTGGTGATGGATTACCGCATGGACTATGTTGAACAGCGGTTGAAAGACCTGATGCGCGAGATAGCTGAGGCGTCGAACGACGCTGAACGCATGCAACAGCTCATGCTGGAATATAAAGACATGCACCAAATACGCAATGCCTTGGCCAAACAGTTGGGCAACAACATCATCGTGTAACACCAAAAATGAAACGCTGGCGCGACTTTATCGTGCCAACCGACCGACAAATCGGACTTGCCAGCAGCATAAACAATACTATGGTTTACCTTCATTGGACACTTATCTTGATCTATTTGATCATCATTATCGGCACCATTGTCACCGTCTTGTTAGACAACCGGCAACCGTCGAAGACAATGGCGTGGTTGCTCGTGCTTATTTTCTTACCCATCGTGGGCATCATTCTTTATTTCTTCTTCGGCCAAAACACGCGCAAACAGCGCATGATGAGTCAGCGAAGCATCGACCAACTCACCAAGCGTTCGATGTTGGAGTTTGCCGAACAGAAAGATTTGATGCTGCCCGAACGGTATCAACCGTTGATTCAGCTGTTCGCCAATCAAAACATGTCGTTACCATTCAAGGACAACGAGGTGGAAATCTATACCGAAGGGGCCGACTTCTTCCTGGGGTTACTAAAAGCGATAGGCAGTGCCAAACATCACATACACATCGATACGTACATCATCGAAGACGACCCGCTGTCGCAGTTGATTGCCGATGCCTTGATAGACAGGGCGCGGGAGGGTATCGAGGTGCGACTGATTTACGACTATGTGGGTTGTTGGAAGGTTCCAGGCAGGTATTTTGAGCGGCTTCGCAACGCCGGTGTTGATGTGCGTTCTTTCATGCCGGTGCACTTTCCGGCATTCACTGGCAAGGTAAACTACCGCAATCACCGCAAGCTGGCCGTCGTAGATGGGCAGATAGGTTTTATCGGTGGCATGAACATTGCCATGCGCTACATGCGCGGCTCGGCCAAACAGCCATGGAGAGATACGCACATGAAGGTGCGCGGGGGAGCCGTGTACGCCATACAGCGTGCTTTTTTGGTAGATTGGTATTTCGTGGATAGGACGCTCATCAGCAGTCAAAAGTATTATCCACCCTTTGAACAACCCATCGTAAACAATTGTCTTGCGCAGGTTGTGACCAGCAGTCCTATCTCGCCTTGGCCTGAAATAATGCAGGGATATGTGCGCATCTTGCTCGAAGCCCGCCATTATGTCTACATGGAAACACCTTATTTTCTACCCACGGAGCCAGTGCTTTTCGCCATTCGCACAGCGGCCCTGACTGGTGTTGACGTGCAACTGATGCTGCCAAGGCATGGGGACGTGAAGTTAGTTGAATGGGCCAGCAGGTCGTATATCCCTATCATGATTGAGGCGGGCGTGAAGGTTTATTTCTACAAAGCGGGGTTCAATCATTCTAAACTCTTGGTGGCTGATGACAGTTTGTGTACATGTGGCTCCACCAACATCGACTTCCGTAGCTTTGAAAACAACTTCGAGGCTAACATTTTCTTTTATGATGAGGAGCTGGCTTTGCGCATGAAGCAGGTCTTTTTGACCGATCAGGAATCGTGTGTGCTTATCGACAGGCTGACGGATTTGAAGCGTAGGCCGTTCTTAAACAGGCTTTGGGAGTCGCTGGTACGTCTGCTTGCTCCGCTTCTATGATGACGCTTCCCTTCGTCAGCGATTACATGTCTTTGGATTGGAATATGGTAAAGTTGACGCTGCCGTAGTGTCTGTGTTCGACATATTGCGGCAATGTGCTGAAATCATTCTTCTTTCCGTGTTCGAATACGAATACGCCGTTTGGCTTCAGCAGGTCATATTGCAGAACAAGTGAGGGTATCTTCTCCAGTTCGGGTAAGGTGTATGGAGGGTCAGCAAAGATGAAATCGAACCGCTGATGGCAATTTTTCAGGAAGCGAAACACATCACCTCGAATCAAAACATTCTTCTCTGTTCCTAATTTCTGCATGCAATGGCGAATCAAGTTGGCATGGTCACGGTCGGCTTCCACGCTCACTACCTGCTCACACCCACGCGACAACAGTTCCATGGAGATGCTGCCAGTGCCAGCAAAGAGGTCTAAAGCCATGGCTCCTTCAAAGTCAATGTAGCCGTTCAGCACGTTGAAGATGCTCTCTTTAGCATAGTCTGTCGTGGGTCTGGCTTTGAACGTGTGGGGTATGTCGAAGTGTCTTCCCTTGTATAAGCCTGTGATGATGCGCATTATTTTCCTTTCAAAAAGAGGGTGATAAGGTCGAATGTGATTCCTTTAATGTTGATGATGGGAGCACGGTTGAACTCTGCTGCGGGATTGATGTAATATACTTTTTGCAAATAGCGGTGCAGGTTGTCGGTCAACCATTTGCGTTCGGGAACGTCGCCCGCTATATGCAGCTCGTCTTTCTCGGTGTCCAAAGCCAGCAACTTCCATGCATACAGCAGAAAGTAGATGGCATCTTGCGCACTTGCCGCATTGAACGTGTTGCAAAACTTGAAGCGGTTGTGCTGAAAACAGAACACGTCTACCTTCTTATCATGAAAGTATGCGTACAGTTTTTGGTACGCTCCCGTGAAACTTCGCTTATGTAGATAGCTCCAAACCGGCTGCAACATGGGATGGAAACGCACGTCGTTGAAATGGTCTGTGATGACCAATTTCAGGTCTTTGTTCATGGAGAACACGGCCACAGCATTGAGATTGGGCAGAATAGCGTGCAACACTGCGCTGTCGCCATGCCCGATGAAGGTGTGATGGTAAAGGATTTCGATGGCACTTTCATCAAATTCGTCAATGGGAATCATCAGAACGGGCGAGTCGACCATCACCTGTGCCCGCTGGTAGCCATACGAGAGCAGGTCGCTTTCTTCAAAGGCTTCGCGTAAGTTGGCAGCCAACGAAATGCCACTCTTGAGGATATAAGGCTCGAAAGCCAATTGGCTCTCCGTGGAATTGTCTATCACGGAGAAACTCAAGGAGTGCTGACTAACTCTGAAAGTCAGCCTTGCTCTCTTTCTTTGTATGTCATTCCCAGTTTCCGGCATTGTTGTTTGAAGTGTTAAGGTCACCGATTTTCAGTCCGGGAAAGCGTCCCGCTGCATTCTCGTCGTCAATCAATTGTTGGATGGCTTGCTGGTCCAATCCCTGTAAAAAGTCAGCATAATAGGCCCTGCATTCCATCAATGGCAGCTGTCGCCCTGACTTAGAGAGCTGCATGGCGGTTTCTATCTCGAACTGCTTGTGGTTGGTATGCGGAACAAACCGCAGAGAGTCGGTCAGCAAGCCCCGCCGTATCAGGCTATCGAAGCTGGCGGTATAGCCTCCCGTGGCCATGCGGTATTTCTCTTCGGCCAAGCGTATTTGCACCAAATGGTGCTTCACTTCTGTTTCCCGTTCAGTCTGTTGCTGCTTGAAGTGGATGGGACCGTAGATGCTCAAGATGCACAATATGGCCAGAATCAAGACGCAGCAGGTTAAAAGATAATTATGCTTTACTTTGACTTTCATGACCGATTTTTGTTGTATCTTTGTGCGTATGGCGAACCATCTTACACTTGCAAAAGTACAAAATAGTTTCCAATAAACCGACAAATCGGTAAATTTCTCATTCTATCTCTTTCTGAACACATGATCACAGACGAACTCATCTTCCAAATCAAACGACAATTCGCACTCGAACCTACTGCCGAACAGGCCGACGCTCTGCGCACCTTTGCCTGTTTCATGATGGATGACGACCCCCATGCGGTGATGATTTTGCGGGGTAGCGCAGGCACTGGGAAGACCTCTTTGGCTGCGGCTATCGTGCGAACCATGGTGACACTGGAGCAAAAGGTGATGCTCTTGGCCCCTACCGGACGCGCCGCAAAGGTGTTTGCCATGAACAGCACGCACCCTGCTTACACCATTCATCACCAAATATACCGACAGAAAACCTTCGCAAGCGATGGTGGTGTGTTCAATCTCAACTACAACCGCCATACCGACACGCTGTTCATGGTTGACGAATGTTCGATGATTTCCAACCGCGGCATGCCCGACTCGTCGTTCGGAAGCGGGTGCCTGTTAGACGATTTGGTGCAGTTTGTCTACGGTGGACGCAACTGTAAGATGGTGCTCATTGGTGATCAGGCGCAGCTGCCGCCTGTCGGTGAAACCGAATCTCCGGCGCTGAACGCCGACTTCTTACAAGGGTATGGACTGAAAACCTACGAGTGTACGCTCAGCGAGGTGCTGCGGCAGAGCCGACAGAGCGGCATACTGTACAATGCAACGCTCATCAGGCAGATGATCACCCGTGACGAGTTGACCGAATTACCCCTGATACATTTCCATGGATTCGCTGACATCAAGATGGTGCCGGGCGATGAATTGATTGAGACGCTCAATGACAGTTACACGGAAGTGGGCATGGACGAAACCATCGTTGTAACGAGAAGTAACAAGCGAGCCAACATCTATAACAGCGGTATCCGTAACACCATCCTGGACAGAGAGGAGGAACTAAGCTCCGGTGACTGGCTCATGGTGGTGCGGAACAATTATTTTTGGTTGCAACAATCCATCGAATCATCGGTGAACGATGCGCCGCTTGCGAGTGACGCTGCTACCTCTTCGGCCATGCGAGAGGCGGAGAAAGATGGAAACGGCACCAACGGAATATCCTTTTTGGCCAACGGAGATCGTGCCTTGGTGCAGCGAGTGAGGAACGTGCGCGAAGTGTATGGCTTCCGTTTTGCTGATGTCTGGTTGCAATTCCCCGACTACGACCGATACGAATTGCAAGCAACGGTCGTGCTGGACAGCCTTAATACGGAGGCGCCGGCGTTGACACCAGCGCAAAACGAACGGTTGTTTCAAGAGGTGATGGCCGACTATGCCGACATTCCCTTGAAGCGGGAACGGCTCAAAAAGATGAGACAAGACAAGTTGTTGAACGCCATTCAGGTGAAATATGCGTACGCCATCACCTGTCATAAGGCGCAAGGTGGGCAGTGGGCGCATGTCTATCTGGATCAAGGCTATATGACCGACGACATGCTTACGCCCGACTATGTGCATTGGTTGTACACCGCTTTCACCCGCGCCACCGAGCGTTTGTATTTGGTCAATTGGCCTAAAACGCAAACGCACGATGAGGATGATTGAGCGAGGGCGGCCATCAAAAACCACCCACCGCCCCGCTTTTCGTTTTTTGTAGACCACAGGGTCGTCCGTGATTTTATCACTTCTTACCCTTACTTGTGTCATGAGGCCTATCTCGTCGCCCACCTTTAAACGACAACAAACGCTCTTTGACGGGCATGGTGATGCTCAAGAGCAGCTTGTAGGATGTATAGGTGTGGAGATTCTGACCGAAAAAAACTAAAAATCATGACAAAAGCACACGTTTCTGCATTTTTATTAGTATATTTGCATATAGAATGTTTCACTAAAATATTATAGAATATGATTTCAAACACATTGCAAGATGCTTTCAACAAACAGATTGTTGAAGAGATTTTTTCAGCTAATTTATATCTTTCCATGTCTTTCTACTTAGAGAAAGAGGGTTTTGACGGTTTTTCAAACTGGATGAAAAGACAGTCGGAAGAGGAAATGGATCATGCCTATCAGATGGCAAGCTACATCATCAAACGCGGCGGTGAGGCCATCATTAATCAGATTCCGGCTGTGAAGCAGACATGGACCAGCCCATTGGATGCTTTCGAAGACGCTTACAAGCACGAGTGTCACATCAGCCACCTGATTGACAACTTGCTTGACAAGGCTGTGGAAGAGAACGACAAGGCTACCCAGGACTTCCTCTGGCAGTTTGTACGCGAGCAGGTAGAGGAAGAAGCTACCGCCAGCGGTATTGTGGACCGTATCAAGCGTATGGGTGACACGGCCATCTTCAACCTTGACCAGCAATATGGCTCACGCGTGAAGTAGACCCTAGACATGTAATGTAACATAGAAGAGATTATCAGCCCTACAAGGGGAAGATAATCTCTTTTTCCGTCACTTGGCTGTGGATCAGCAAGCTACACCAACAGCACGAAAACAGGAATCTCCAACAAATGAAGAAAGAAAACGACATGGGAAGCAGTCCTTTCACACTGGCCTTGCTACGCTGGTTCAGCGAGAACGGGCGTAGCATGCCATGGCGCGAGACAACCGACCCATACGCCATCTGGATTAGTGAGGTAATTTTGCAGCAGACACGCATACAGCAAGGCTGGGCCTACTGGGAGCGTTTCATGGCTCGTTTCCCGAAAGTGGAAGATTTGGCAGCGGCTTCTGAGGACGAGGTGCTGCGGCTATGGCAGGGACTGGGCTACTACAGCAGGGCGCGAAACCTGCATCATGCAGCCAAACAAGTGGTGGAGTTGGGACATTTTCCCAATACGATGGATGGGCTGAAGGCTCTGAAAGGCGTGGGCGACTATACGGCCGCGGCCATTGGATCGATAGCCTTCGGACTGCCGATGGCGGTAGTTGACGGAAACGTGTATCGGGTGTTGGCACGTCATTACGGCATCTCTACGCCCATCAACACCACTGAAGGCAAGAAAGAATTTGCCGCACTGGCACAATCGTTGTTGCCCGCAGCTGAACCATCGGCCTACAACCAGGCCATCATGGACTTCGGTGCGATACAGTGTACACCCACATCGCCTCGCTGCTTGATATGTCCTTTGACGGACTCCTGCATGGCTTTGCGGACAGGTAAGGTTGATGAACTGCCCGTCAAACTGAAAACTTTGAAAATTAAGACGCGCAAATTGGTATATGTGTATGTGCGATGGCAAGGAAAAACAGCCATTCATCGCCGAGCGGCCGGTGACATTTGGCAGGGCTTATGGGAACCGTTGCTCTATGAAAACGAAGAACTGCCCGACTTCCCTGGACAGCTTATGTTGCTGAAAAAAGGTGTGAAGCACGTGCTGACGCACCGCATCTTGCAGGCTGACTTTTACTTTTTGCAAGCTGATGAACAACCAGCATTACCGGATGACTACATCTGGGTAGAAGAAAGTAATCTGGACCAGTATGCCTTGCCACGCCTCATCGAACTACTATTGGAATCTCTTCCAGACAACGACACCTAATCATGAAGCCGCAACAGCAGTATCCATCTTGATTTCTTCTACCTGTTTAACAAGTTTTGTACTGTCTTTTCCCATCACAAAAACAATGCGGACCACGCGGCCATACTCTGCGCTACCCTTCACCTTCAATGGCCACTTCTTACCAAAGAGCATAGTGTCGCGGTGTGAAGGGTAAGAGATGAGCTGGAGTTTATCGCGAGTAGAGCCTTCACCGATGATGAAAATGTCCACACTGTCTTTTGCTTTCGACATTTTTTCTTTTTGCTGTTGCTTCAAAACGGCTGTGTCGATTGGTTCGAAGACCTCGGCTGCGACAGTATCGCCCAACTCTTGTGAAGGTGCAAACTTGCAAGAAGAGGAGAATCCTAAAATAAATAGGAAGATGGGAAAAAAGAGTAATAGTTTTTTCATTTGATAAGAATGTGCAGAATAGAGCATTTGTCAGCATCCGCGAACAAGAACAAACGCAAAGATAAAAAATAAATCCCGGATTCTCCATCGAATCCGGGATTTTATTGGATACATAACCAATTAGGTTATTGCTTTATATAAGTTCTCTTGACAAATGGGGCTTTTTGAATGTATCGAGCGCAAAGTCTGACACCCTCCATGATGTTCATTCCGCCCTCCGTTCCTTCCATTTCGACAACGAAATCTTGCAAACCGGCCTTGTCAGCGTATTTAAAGATGCCGTCAAAGCCTACCATGCCGCTCTCTCCTAGCACATACTTGTCTTTGATGTGGAGCATCTTAAAACGTCCAGGATGTTTTCGGAACCACTCAGTAGGACTTTGCTGCGCCATCATGGCCCAATACACGTCCATTTGGAAGAACACGTATTCGGGGTTGGTGTGGCTCACAAAGTATTCGTACCAGTCCTGTCCTTCCACCTTGGCGAACTCGTGTGAATGGCTGTGATAGCCATAAAGAAGTCCTGCAGCTTTACACTTTTTGCCAATTGCGTTGTGATAGTCACAAAGTGTCTGAGCATCTTTGAGTGTTTTTGGAACAGATGCCCATGGTGTTACGATATACTTCATGCCCGCAGCCTTGTGCGCTTTGATTGCTTCGTCCCACCACTTCAACGTTTCTGTGAAATCATGATTCTTCAACTCTTGATCACTCAATGCACGAGTAGCATGTGAAGAAATGGGCTTGAGACCAGCTGCCTCAACATCTTTACGATATTGTTCGGGAGACACGCCATAGAACTTACCGTCACCATAGTTAGCTGCTTCAACACCTGTATAACCCATAACCTTAAGACGTTTGAACACATCAACATGGTTCTTGGCATACTTATCGGCATCACCGAGTACCTCACGAATGGAATAAAGCTGCAAAGCCATTTCTTTCTGAGGCAACACTTGACGCTGCATTCTGCAACGACGTTGTGCGAAAGTGGTGGTACTGCCAAGGAGCATCAAGGCAATGAGCGATAAAACTAGCTTGTTTTTCATGTCGCTCTTGATTTAATCCGTAATCTTAATGCGTACATTACGATACCAAACATCGTCTCCGTGGTCTTGGAAGCCGATATAACCTTCATGCTTGTCACCACCCATATTCTTCAGAAGCTTGTAAGCAATGGGGAATTCACCATCCTCTTTGAACTTGCTGTTCTTCAACATTTCGTTCCATTTTGGTGTCCACAAGTGGTATTCCACCACGTTTTCACCATTCTGAGCGTGGATGACTGTACCCTTGAAGACAGTGATTTTACCCTTGTTCCACTCACCAAATGGTTTTGCATTCTGTGGTTTTGCAGGAATCATGTCGTACAAGGAAGCCGACTGACGGTTGCCGTCGACACCAAGTTTGGCATCTTCGTGGTTGGCATTGTCAAGTACTTGATACTCTGAAGCCGACTGCCAGATAGGGAGATATTCGTCCTTGCCGTCAACATTCGTCGTAACTTCTTGTGCCAAATAGAACACACCAGAGTTACCACCCTTTGATATTTTGTATTCAAACTCAAGTTCAAAGTTCTTAAACTTATGTGCGAAGATGAGGTCTCCTCCACCTTCCATCTGAGCTTCACCTGTGCCTGATCCTGTCAAGTGGATAGCACCGTCTTCTACATTCCAGCTTTCAGGAGCCGAATCCATGCCGTATCCGCGCCATCCATTCAAAGTCTTGCCATCGAACAATGTGATGAAGCCATCCTTGTCTACGGCATATTGGCTCAAATCGACGTTCTGCTTGTCAGCTACTTTAAAGTCTAATGCACCGGCAGCGACAGCTGTAGAATCGGCATTGCCGCAGCATTGCTTGCATCCACAATTACACTTTTTATTATTTCCGCAAGATATGAATAGCAAAGAAGCTATTGCTAATGTTGATAATGTGTATTTCATCATTCTGTATTTTAATTGGTTATTATAATTCTTTCACACGAATGTTACGGAACCAAACATCGTTACCGTGGTCTTGCACACCAATCAATCCTTCACGGTTAGGACCTCCACAGTCGTTGAGGAACCTGAAAGCAATGGGCCATGCCTTTTCACTAAACTTGCTCTTCTGCAAGAGTTCGGTCCATTCGGGTGTCCACAACTTGTACTGCAATACCTGAACGCCGTTTTGGAAATGTGTAACTGTACCGTTCAATACACGGATTTTTACATGGTTCCACTGTCCATAAGGTTTGGCATTCTGTGGTTTAGCTGGTATCATGTCGTAAAGCGATGAAGATTTACGATTGCCATCTACGCCCAATTTTGCGTCTGGATGGTTCTCATTATCGAGAACTTGGCACTCGGGACAGGATATATAGATAGGTTGTAACTCACCCTTCTCATTGACAGTTTCTTGTGCCAAGTAGAAAATTCCAGAGTTAGCTCCCTTTCCAACCTTCCATTCCATGTCCAATTCAAAGTTCTTGAACTTGTGTGCAAACACCAAGTCGCCACCTTCTTTGCCTTTAGACTCAGGATTCTCGTTGCCGATAAAGTGAATGGAACCATTATCAACAACCCAGCGTGAAGGCACGTAGGTCTTGCCATAGCCACGCCAACCCCTCAACGTTTTGCCGTCAAAGATATTGATAAAGCCTTTTTTGTCGACCTTGAAAGTATGTTTTTCCCACTTCTCGGGGCCTTGAAAGCCTTGCGAGAAATACAATGTAACCGCTCCTTTGTTGACATAGTTTGATTTTGGTGTTGCCGCCGAAGCGTTCAACACCAAAAAGCACCATGCAACAGTTAATAACAATTGTTTCATGTTTGATTCTGTTTCTTTTATACGTTAGGCATTTCAGGAAGTTTCCAACCCTGTCGATATACTGGTTTGATGAGGCGTGCAGCCCATTCATTAGCATTAACCGGTTTGGTGTATGTACGGTCGAATGTAGGATGACCGTCATGAATTTCAAACTTATCTTCTATGACACTACGCAAAATTGCATTTGCCGGGATATTAGTGAAGCGCATGTTCCTTGCATCATACTTCAGCCACTGCCCAAGGTCTTGCAGACGAACAGCAGCACAACCCAAGACAATTGCTTCGTTCATCGGAGCCGCAAACTTGAAATCTGACTCGCACGGAATACGGTTCTCTGGACTTTCTTTACAAGCCCTAATCCAGTCTTGCTGGTGATTATCGTTCTTAACAATACGGTTTAGTTCGGGTACGACCGGCTTTCTGCCAGACAACAAGTAAGGCTCATAGCCGTAACACTCTGCAACCAACGTATCTTTAGAACCGTAGAAGATACAGCAACCGTCAGTCTTGAGTTTCTTACCTTGAGGCATTCCATCTGGATATTGTGGAATCAGACCACCATCATACCATGCCAACTCAACCTCTGGGAGAGACAATTTAGGCATATTGTCACGAGCAGCAAAACGATATGTAATCTTTTCTGCATACGGACAAGAGTCGGTCATCAACATGGTTGAGCTGCCAATCAATTCAGCAGGGGCACCAAGGTTCAATCCCTTGAAGGCTACTTGTAGGATATGGTTAGCCATATCACCTAAAGCACCTGATCCAAAGTCCCACCATCCACGGAAGTTCCATGGTGTATAGGCTGCATTAAAATCACGGTATTGTGCCGGACCGATAAAGGCATCCCAGTTCATGGTCGAAGGAATAGCCATCTTCTCTGTAGGAGTTGGCATACCTTGTGGCCAGATAGGACGGTTTGTAAAGGCCTCTATACGCCTTACCTCACCAATTTCACCGTTCCAAAGCCAATTCAATGCCTGACGAGCACCACTACTGGAAGCACCTTGGTTACCCATCTGGGTTGCTACCTTATATTTCTTTGCAAGCGCAGCCAGCAAGCGCGATTCGTAAGGATAGAGAGTCATTGGCTTCTCTACATATACGTGTTTGCCTGCTGTAATGGCATCGGCGCAAATAATAGCGTGTGTATGGTCGGCCGTAGCGCACATCACAGCATCTGCACTTTTAAGCATCTCGTCAAACATCTTGCGATAATCGTTGTAGCGCTTTGCCTTGGGATACTTGTCAAAAACATGTTTCGCATACTTCCAGTCAACATCATAAAGGCCAATGATGTTCTCTGTTTCCATGGCACTAAGGTCAGCGGCACCACGTCCTCCGATACCAACACCGAGGATATTCAGTTTGTCACTTGGTGATTTCTTACCGCGGGCCTTACCCAACACCGTGTTAGGTACGATGCTAGGAGCCACGATCATTCCTGCCAATGCGGCGCTTCCTCTTTTAAGGAAGTCTCTTCTTGAAATGTCTGCCATAATTGTTTAGTTTGGTTAATATAGATATACAATTTACATTGATTAAACTTCAGAATTACTAGGTAATAGTCCATATCCATCGGTCATGTGCCTTCTGCGGTACCTGATTTGTTCCAACGTTTCTAGATTTCCAATGGCTGGGAGGTCGTGTTTGGCCGCATCATCCAGACAGTCCCATGCGAATTTGGATGCGATAGCCGAGTCTTTGAAGGTGGGTAGATGTGAGTCACGCACCCCAGTTTCTATCGAGTTGGCCATGCGCTCAAT
>URFI01000001.1 GCA_900547085.1 uncultured Prevotella sp. | reverse complement strand
CTAAAAACCTCAATTCTATATTTCCTATTTTAGTATTGGTTTTGGGGGTGATATCGAATAGCATTGAGTTTAGTGTCCAAAGTCATTGAGTTTGATGTCCAATAGCATTGAGTTTGGGGATCAATATCATTGAGATTGGCGAGCAACATATTTTTAACGGTCTGACATGAATCGCATCTAAAGCACAACAAGCAGGTTAGCTGCGAAAAATTCTTCACACAAACTACGAATATAGGATGCTTACTAAGCCCACTTATATGAGTACTATAATGCCTTTGGGGCATAGAAATAAAAGGAGGTGTACGCATGGTCGCACACCTCCTTTTGTTTGCATTTTATATCACTCTCAAAAATTATTTGATGGAGATAGGTTCATCTAAGGTAGTAATATCAATACCGTTTGTCTTGCCATCCAAATTCTTGGCAGCGTCCTTGATAATATTGCCCTCTACTTTCTCAGAGCCATCAAGCTTATAATACAATTCAAGTCCGTCAGACTTAGGATCAACTCCTAACATGAATTGTTTGATTTGCTTCTCGGTACGAGCCACGCTCCATACTCTCATTTCGCTCATATAACCATAGAATGGACGTTCTCCCCATGGGAATCCTGCCAGCTTACCAATGTTAAAGCCGACATCCTTATTAGGATCGAAGCCAGCAATGTTCCAAGTAGACTCTGCCCATTTGGCACCATTCAAGTACAGAACCGTTTTTCCAGAAGGCTGATCGTAAGTGATGGCGACATGACACCACTGCTTAGCGGGCAGTTTGTCAGGCGATTCATAATGTTGGTTTCCTGCAATTTGCAAAATACCTCTACTAATGCCGCCACCTTCGTCACCAACGCGTAATATCATGATACCTTCGCAACCCATGATGGTATTATTAGATCCCCAGCCAGAAGAATAAACTAAAGCCTCATAGGTAAACGATTTAAAGAAAGTTCCTGCTGGGAATTTTACAGAAATATAGTGATTTGTAAACGTACCTACCTTGTTAATTAAGATTGGTTTCGCTAAAATAACATATTCTATATCCTCACCAGCAACTGTTGGAACACTACTTGATTTCACTCGAACAGGCAAGATATAAGACTTTCCTGCTTCAAGACTATTCAACCCAGAGAGGGAAAGCACTACCGGTTTGGCGTGTGTCGCACCTGCTTCAATCACAGCTTGAGGCGTGTTTATTTTCGCATTTTGCGCATTGAAGGGTAAATAGCCTGTACCATGCTTCGCATTATACTCTTTCACCAATGACTCTTCTGCTACCTCATACGATACGTTTACATCCGACGATAGAAGATTGCTAAGACGAGAGGTGATATTGACATCCATCACATCTTTTTCCTCTTTCATCGTTACCTGATATTCACTGCTCTCGAAATAAACTTTTTCTGCGAGCAAATCACTCTCGCTTTCATTACTGCATGCTCCTAACAAGAGGGCTAACCCTCCCATTAAAAGAGAACGGCATATATGTTTGTTTTTCATTGTTAACTCATTTTTGATGATTCACTAAACTACTTTTTCTTTTGGTTGGCTTTCCATTCATTATAAACCTTTTGGTTGATTTGAATGGCTTGGCGCATCCACTTGTAATTAGGCGTGTTGTCGTAGTCGTTGTCAAAACGATAAGCACCTACGCCTCCTTTATACCCGTTGGCTGGCATTTGGGCTGCCTGTCTTAATAATTGACCACCACTACTAAAACTCGATTCAAAATTATCGGTAATAATCAGCTTTTTGGTATCAAAATCATAGCTGTCTAAATTGGGTACCCAGCCATACGATTGTGCAATCCAATAATCAACATAGCCGTCCAAGGCTTTGGTTAGACCATGGAATTGTCCGTCAATACAAATTAGTTTGTGGCCATTGCCCTCGGGATCACTCTTAGGACCAATATACTTGTTCATTTCCTTAATTAAATAAATCAAGTCTTCATTGGTTTGTAAAGTTCCATCCATGTCAAAGACACCACTTCCAATTTCCCAGTCGATGTCATAACCATCCCAATCGTTAGCTACCAACGAGTCACAGAGAGCTTTCGCAAACTTTGCCAACGCCTGTTTATGGTTCTCTGAACCACGTACACCATTGTAGCCCCAGAACTTCCAACGCGCCTGTTTCTTTGCCTCGTTCAGCCGCGCTTCGTCTTTGCTCCAACCTTCTTGTTCTGCTTTTTTCTCTACTTCGTGGTACACATAATCAGGAGTTCTACCCTTTCCGATATAAGAAAGTAGGGTTACTTCCAGCAGTCTGGTTCCTTTCACTTTTTGCACAAACTCTTTGTCAGCCTTTTGTGCAGGTGTGATTTCAAATCTGTTAGGGGCACCACTCCACATAGACACAATGTCCATACTGTCGGGCATTGAACTAAGGTAGCCTCTACGGTAAGTGCCTGCTGGCGACCAGTTAGAATACCAACCAAATGCTACAGGGCGACCATAATTATTAGCCGTTTTCTTATAAGCTCTTAAATCAGCATAATATTGTTCGCTCTTTGCGTTGTTCATGGTGTTATAACCACCTACATGGTCAAACTCTTTTGGTTCGGGTTCTACCATATCACTACAGGAGGTCATGAACATTCCTATCGCAAGAGCGAGAAATAGTTGATGATATTTAAAACGTTTCATTATTTTTCGATTTTAAGTATATTATTTATTCTTATTATCCCACCACAGGCGAGTACCAGCCTTATCCTGTCCGTCACGCAGCATCTGACGCGCTTTGTCCAAGTTCTGCTTGTCCTCATCAGATGTAGCCCTATTGGCAGGGTAACGCATTCTGCGAATACCAATGTTGGTATCCACCTCACCGTTGCTGTAATTCGCCATTACCTTGTGTAGCTTTGGATAGCCCGTACGACGATATTCACTCCAAGCTTCTTGTCCGTTAGGATACAGTGCAATCCATTTTTGAATCATGATTTTCTCTAACTTCTCTTCGTTACTGCCACCCCATTTTACGGTAGCATTTGTAACAGAAGGCTCAGAAACATTCACGTTAGGACTCCACATATTCAAACTATACTCCATTGGTGTACGGCCAGAGTTCATATAGTTGTCTACCTCATTGGCAGAAATGCCATTCTCCTCGAACGACATGGCAATGCCCTTGCGATACAAGTCTTCGGCAGAACCATTGACAGATATGCCATGTAACGCAGCTTCCGCCAAAAGGAAATACACTTCGGATGCGCGCATCCAATAAGTGGCGGTTGTCTTGGTTACATTAGGTCTTGATGCCATTTTAAATACATCGTTCTGCGAAGCTATATTACCAGTTGGCACTGCCAGGTATTTTCCGTATTGTCCCAACTCCTGAGCGTAATAAGCTTCAGACTCTGTAAAGTATTTAGGAAGTCGTGGATCTTCGTATCCACCTAAATAAGCCTGCATTGACGAACCCATGCGACATTCATTGTACTGATTTGATAAAATCTCAATATTGTTGATAAAGGTAATTCCTGCACCTTTTTCCATCTTGGCTTCATCGTCCTTAGACTGCATTACACCGTAAGGATTGTTCACCGCTTGCAATACATACTTCTTTGACATCGCCTCGTCAGCATAATATACACGCATCGCCAAGCGAAGCATTAGAGAGTTGGCATAAACTATCCATTTCTTCACATTGCCTCCATATACGGCATCGGCATTGGGCAACAATTTGGTAGTACCATGCTCAAGAGCATTTGTCAGCACGCCAATGGCATTCGTCAAATCCTCAAACATGTATTTGTACACGTCTGCCTGACTGTCATAAGGTACACTAATAAGACCCTTTCCTGCCTCTTTGTAAGGAATGGGACCGAACATATCAGTAGCCTTATGCCAAGTAGATACTTTGAGAATTTGTGCCAAAGCATACGCCTCTGGGAAATCTTTCTCGGTCTTTATCTTGATGTCTTGCCACAACGGTATCACTTTGGTGTATGCCGAAGTGTACGATGCCGATACCCAACCGTCCATTAAGAAATAGGTTAAGTTGTTACGACCGCTGTTCCAGTTGTTGTTTTGAGCAAAGTAACCACTCCAACAATCGGCAGCCAAATGATAAGCTACTTGATATTCGTTGGCAACATTTGTTCCGTCGTCTTGTGTACCAACAGGTACTACGCACTTTTGCAAAGCTGTTATAGGACCACCGACAGAGATACCGTCCATTTTACCTTCTTCGGGAAGCATCTCGAACTCGTTGGTATTGATTTTCTCAAAGTCGCACGAAGCAAACAATGACAAAGCCAATAAACCTATCATATATTGTTTATATCTTAGAAATTTCATAGTTGATTAGAATTTAAATTTTACACTAAATCCGTAACTCTTCAGACTGGGCTGCATGAAGTAATCGTTTCCTTGTCCATAAGTTCCTGTAGAAGGAGTCACCTCTGGATCGAAAGGCGCCTTGCAATAAATCATCCAAGGATTGTTAGCCACAAACGAGAGTGTTAAATCTTTCAATACATTATTGGACCAACGAGAATTAAACTTGTAACTGAAAGTAAACTCTTGCAATCTAACATTGGTCGCACTATAGGTATAATAGCCAGCCAAGGCTGTTTCGCCTGTACCTATCAAGTTATAATAGTTTTTGGCATCGAACACTCCCTGTTCTGGTATCAGCACACCACCAGCATCACGAGCATCGGCAGAGGCTTGCGACACACCAAACTTGTCGAGCAATGCTTGTGTAGAAGAAGTAACAACACCGCCCACACGTGCATTGATTAAGAAACTTAGTCCGAAACCTTTGTAAGAGAATGAGTTGTTCCAACCCATCGTAAAATCTGGTGTGGTCTTACCGAGGTACACAGGTTCTACATTCTCTACGTTGAAGCCACCAGACGAGGTAACATTGATAAAGCCTTGATTATCTTTAGCCAAGAACTTATTTGCATAGATGTCGTTGATAGAACCTCCAACCTTTAAGATAACACGACCATTGTCTTTAGAAACTTGAGGAATGTTAATAGGTTTGGGACTCATGGGGTGAGTATAATCCTTCACCATCTCAATAATTTCGTTGTTGTTGTGCGAATAGGTAAGCGAAGAGTTCCAAGCCAACTCGCCAAAGTTGTCATGATAACCCAAAGTCATCTCCACACCGCGGTTTTCCACATTTCCTGCTTGTAGATATACGGCTTTATAACCAGAGCTTTCGGGCAATTCACCGATAAACGTTTGGTTGTAGGTGTTCGACTTGTACCATGTGAAGTCGAAAGATAGCTTTTTAAATAAACGTGCCGTCAAACCAAGCTCATACGACTTTGTACGTTCTGCCTTATAATCGGTAAACGGATAAATGTCGGTTGATTTCAAACTACCGCCCAAAATAGGCGTTGTAATGGTTCCCGGTGTCATACCCGAACGTGATACTGGCGAACCTACTTCGGTGAACGAACCTCTTACTTTGAGGTAAGAAATGGCTTTGGGTAATTTTACCATTTCAGAAATGATGCCTGACAAACCTACTGAAGGATAGAAGAACGACTCTTCGGAAGAATTAACCAAGCGCGAATTCCAGTCGTTTCTGCCTGTCAAGGTAAGGTAGAGCATGCTCTTGTAGCCTAATTCAGCACTGGCAAAGGCTGCCACATTGCGCACCTTGCTGTCGCCACCTTCCTCGCGAATCTTACTATCGGTAGGATCGATGTTCGTCAAAGAAAACTTATTGGGTACCAACGTCAGGTTACCACCATAGCCTCTGGTGAGTGAGCCATAATCTGAATAGCTGTAACCAATGTTGGAAGCTAAGCTAAAATCGCCAAACCTCTTGTTGATACTGGCAATAAAGTCAACATAGGTCTGATGATCTTTATAATTATAGTATTCGTATGCGCCCTTTGACTTAGCAAACACATCGTATGAAGAAGCATAAATTTTTCGTTCGCTGGTCATGAAAGTTCTGTCAAAACGTACACGACCTGCAAGATCCAACCAATCTAAAACGTGATAAGTGAGACCTGCATTAAACATATAACGGTCTTTATCATCAGGAGCTAAATTACGATAAGCTGTCCAGTAAGGGTTTTGATTGGCAAATTTACCATCTAATATGGGCCAATACTGCAATGGGAAGTTTCGTGTATTATCGTAACGCTCAAACGTTTTGATGGCGTCGAACGACTCGCCACGTGGGAACAGATAAGCAGCAACAATAGGATTCCAATACTCACCTTGAGATACCATATTGTTGTCTTTTTGCTTGATGTACGATGCGCCTAAATCTAATTGAACCTTACCACCAAAGAGTTTTGAAGAATTACGGACTGTAAAGTTCAATCGGTCGTACGTATTGTTTGGCACAATGCCCTTTGAATTAGTCGAAGCTACCGATGCAAAGGTTTGATTATACTCATTACCTGTGTTTAGGGTCAATGAGTTGATAAAGTTAGTACCTGTGCGGAAGAAGTCTTTTGCAGGATCGTATGAACTGGGCGTTGCAAGTTTTTCACCCCAGCTCTCGTAAGAACCTGCTTTGTTACCATAAGTGTTTTGGAACTTAGGCATGAGCAAGGGAGAGCTGAAATCGGCTGCTGACGAGAAGGATATCTCCATTTTCCCCTCTTTACCCTTTTTAGTGGTAATGAGGATAGCACCATTTGCTGCATTACTACCATACAAGGCAGCGGCAGAAGGACCTGCCAAAACGTTGATACTCTCAATATCTTCAGGGTTAAAGTCGGCAATGCCTTCACTGCTGACACGTCCCTCTCCTAAAACACCACTATCTGAACCTCCATTGAAGTTGAACAAGGGGATACCATCTATTACATACAACACATTGTTGCTGCCTTCAATAGATTTAGCACCACGCATAACCACACGCGTGGCACCACCCACGCCACTGGCACTTTTGGTAATGCTTACGCCTGCCACCTTACCACTGAGCGAGTTGACAAAGTTGGCATCCTTGTTACGAGTCAGTTCTTCGCTCTTTACTTGTTGTACATTGTAGCTCAAAGCCTTCTCTTCGCGCTTGATACCAAGAGCCGTTACTACCACTTCACCCAGTTGTTTAGAACTTTCGTTCAAGACAGTAGTAGAGGTGACATCAGAAGCTTTGAATTCGCGAGTAGTAAATCCAACATACGAAAATTCAAGTATGTCATTGCTACGAACATTGAGGCTGTAGTTTCCATCAATATCAGTGGCAGTTGCAGTCTTGCTGCCCTTCACTCTCACCGTAACACCTGGGAGTGATTCGCCATTCGCATCTGTCACTTGCCCTGTCACCTTAATGGTAGCCTGGTCTTGCGCAGAAGTGCTGACTTTAGCTTTAGGTTTCTCACTAATCAAGATGTGGTGGTCGGTAATGGTGTAATCGACGTTGGTGCCCTTGAAAAGTTCTTGTAAGAGATCGGACAACTTCATCTTGTTAGAACTAACTTGGACTACCTTCTTCAAATTGATGACATTTTGTCCATAGTCCACTGATTTGTTGGTTTGTTTTTCAATAGCAGTAATCAGAGTCTTCAGCGTTGCTTTGCGTTGCTGCAACTTGATGACTTGATTTTGTGCGAACCCTGCTGATGAAATAAATAACAATGCGCCAACCAAAAAAGTTTTGCTGAATGGCATCATCGTTAACAGTGTTTTTTTAGCCTTAGGTTTCATTACTTTGTGTAAATAAAATAAATTGATAGTTTTAATATAGATTCGTTAATCGTGCGCATCCGTGATTGATCTTCATGCCATCACCCTGATGCGGCCTCAATATTTACATGTTATTATTACATATTGCCTGCTTTGTGTCCTCCTTTCTTCACATCAAGTGTAATTGTATGTTGTTGATAAGTATAATCTAAGTTCCCAGATATTTTCGTCAGCACTTTCATCACGTCGTCAATACCCTCATCTGCCCTGAAAGCCATGGTGAATTGCTGTGACAAATCAACTGCCGGAGTGGCCTTGATACAGACATTGTATCGACGCTGCAAATCAGCAATAATCACTTTCAAAGGCGTTTGATCGAACAACAATTTACCGTTCATCCATTGATTGTACTTCCCGCTGTCCACGCTACGCTTCGTCATTTTACCACTGATGCGATTGTACACCGCCTGTTCATCGGGCAACAGCGTCATGGCAATTTTGTCTTCATAAACTTTCACCTTACCTTGTTCCAAGGTTGTGGTAACCAGTTCGTCGGCAGGGTAGGCCTTCACGTTAAAATGGGTTCCCAGTACCTTGACCTTCAAATTGCCCACATGTACGATAAAAGGCTGACTGTTATTTTTAGCAACGTCAAAATGTGCCTCTCCGTCTAAGTAGACATCACGCCGAGAAAAAAAACGATTAAAGCGTTGAGGATAAAACAAAGAAGAACCTGCGTTGAGGCGTACCAGGGTACCATCGGACAAACGCAAGACTTTAGTTTGCCCGTTTTCCACATGACATTCGGTGAGCATAGCTTGAGAAGCCATCTGGTTTGAAGCCATCAGCCACGTACCCAAACATAAAGCAATGGGTAAGAAGATAACAGCTGCATACTTCAATACCTTCAAACGTATTTGGCGAGCACGCTCCTGATGACCATGATGAGCACGAAGAGCTTGATTTCGCAGAACCGATTGCGACATGTCATCGGCATTCATCACGTCATCGGTTTCATCCCAAACGCGTTTTAACGCTACGTCTTTCGCCTCTCTATCAGCCTCGTCAATGAGCCACGCCATCACTTGTTGACGATAGCGAGACGGAATGAGTCCATCTGCAAAATATCTAATGATTTTGTATGCGGTTTCCTTGTTCATGATTTAGGGTTTTACTCAATAGACAATGATAACGGCCAACACACGCAGTTAAAAGATGTTAAATGATGATTTGAGAATAAACAACAGCCTATCGGTACCACAAAAGGGTGCATCCTGTGAAGATAAAAGCTTGACATCAACCTGGTAACTCATTTGATTTTATTTTGACAAAGAACCTCTTCATATTTTGTGTATTTGCAAACAGTTACTCATTTGGTCGCAAATTCGCCAAGCATTCGCAACTTTTGTATTTGTTTATCAATCAATGTATTGTAAGTTTTGTGGGCGATTTTAGACTTGCATTTCATCTCTTTTTAGGGCAAAAGCATTGCATTAAGGGTGTTATCTGCATGCTTTTTACAGGTTAGAGCATGTAGATAGCTCATCAAAGTCAAGCAGCTTGCGCAGAAAACTCATTGCTTTTGCGCCAAAAGTCGAAATTTCTTACCCGTTCAACTCATTTTTGCATGCTGTTTGCCTATTGATTTTTTCTAGATTGAAAGTTTGAACTGGCTGTTTTTAGGGCGTTTTTTGTGATAAAAAATCAACTTTTCATGCGGAATTTAAGGCAACTCACGAAGATTTACACTACTACCGACGGCTCGTTTGGCAGCAACACATCACGCCGGTCAAGCAGTT
Organism: uncultured Prevotella sp.; assembly: GCA_900547085.1. Taxonomy (GTDB): domain Bacteria; phylum Bacteroidota; class Bacteroidia; order Bacteroidales; family Bacteroidaceae; genus Prevotella. The sequence continues at coordinate 39,223 of URFI01000001.1, read as the reverse complement.
GCTTTTCAACACGAAGGGTTTGTAAAATCAATGTAATATTTTTTAAGATGTTGTTTTTTATCGTATATTTGCGCAAAAGAATACTTATAATCACCTTTCAATGTCTAAGAAAATAATAACGGTAGGGCAAACCAACCCACAGGATATCGAATGCCCAGAGGCATACGATATGCTATTTACACGTTATTATGCCAAGGTGAGAAATTTCGTTTATGCCATCGTCAAAGACGAAAATGAGGCTGAAGACATTGCGCAGGATATCTTTCTTAAATTGTGGATTCAACGCGATAAAATAGGAGTCGTTGACAATTGGGATGCCTATTTGTTCGCTATGGCACGCAATGCTCTCAAACAGAAAGTGTATGAACAAAATTTTAGAAGTTACCCGGAGACGGGTGTTCCCGAAGAAAATTCTCTGGAAGAAATGATTTTTAGTGAAGAACTCAAGGCGATTCTTGAAAACGTTATCAGCAAAATGCCCGATCAGCGGCGCAGAGTATTCACTATGAGCAGATTGCAAGGCATGACAAATCAGGAAATCGCTCAAGCCTTGCACATCAGTAAACGCACCGTAGAAACGCATATTTCGACTGCATTGGCACAGATCAGGCGGGTTGTGACGATGGCTGTCGTGTTTCATTTCCTTGTTTCGTAAAGAAAAACAAAGGTGTTCAACCCCATCAAGTACGCCCTTGCTCATGGATGCTGCTAAGAACTGCAAGCGTTCATGGCTCAGCTAAACCGCACAACCACTTGCCTCATAGAAGCGTTGACTAATGATGCCAACGCTTATGCCTTCACTATCAACACGGTAGCGTATGCAGCCATTCCCTCCTGACGGCCCACAAAGCCCATGCGTTCACTGGTGGTAGCCTTGATGGAGATGTTGTCTTCATCGGTTTGCATCAGCCTGGCTAAACAACTCTTCATGGCGGGTATATGGGGATTAATCTTGGGCTGTTCGGCACAAACGGTGGCATCAACATTGCCGAGTTGGTACCCTTTGGTGGCGATGAGTGCCATGGTTTTCTGCAAGATCACCTTGCTATCCATGTTGAGGGTTTCATCTGAGGTATCGGGGAAATGGTAACCGATGTCACGCATGTTGGCTGCTCCCAGCAAAGCATCGCAAATGGCATGAATCAAGACATCGGCATCGCTGTGTCCCAACAAGCCCATCGAATGCTCTATCTTGATGCCACCGAGCCAAAGGTTGCGCCCTTCCACTAATTTGTGGACATCATAGCCAAAACCAACACGAAAAATAGGAAGCATAGGGTATAAGTTTTTTAGTTGACAAGTGTACGAGTTTACGAGTTGACAAGTATCTAGATTTCTAGTTGTCTAGTTTTTCTAGTTTTTCTAGTTATCTAGTTTGCCTAGATTTCCTAGGATTCCTAGATGTTCTAGATTTTCTAGGCTCCTAGATTACAAGTTTACATGTTGATAGCCTTGCTATTCACTCCCCTCCCCTTCGGGGAGGGGTCGGGGGAGAGGCTTCCATTCTTACCTCCTAAACAAGTCTTTAATCCCATCCATATCAAAGTTCAATGAGAAGCGAAGGGTTTGATCGAGCGGGTTGCTCTTCGCCATGGCAATGACATAACCTGCATCCAATGAGAACACACTCATCTTGAAACCGGCACCCACCGTAAAATATTTTAGGTTACCTTTATTCTCTGCTTGGTGATGATAGCCTGCCCGCAGTGCGAACTGATCGTGATAAACATACTCGGCACCTACGCTCCATTGTATTTCCTGCAACTCTTCTTTCGCACCATTGGGGGCATCGCTGAAGCTTTTGAAGATGCCGCTGATGCTCGACACGTCATAATATTCTTTCTGTACACGCTCCTGGTAGTCCTCCGTACTCTCGCCCTCATTCTGTTTTGGGTAGGTGGGTACCAATAATTTGTTGGCATCGGCTGCCACGGTAAACCGGTTATATTCATCGATGGGAATCATCAGAGAAGCACCCAACCGCAGGTTGGTGGGAATGAATTCACTGTTGTCGCTGCCACCAAAGGTTATCTTACTACCGATGTTTGAGATGTTGAGACCGATGCCCAACTGACTTTCACGTTCCCCAAGGTTGATATAATTTTGATAATAGGCCGAGATGTCTGCGGCGAAAGCCGAGCCTGGAGTGGTTTCATCCTTAAAGTCGTAAGTTAAGTCAGAGTAAATCCAACGCACGGCAGCACCTAATGAAAACCGCTCACTCAACATCAACGAGTAGGCTACATCCAATGACATTTCGTATGGGTTGATGGTCATCCCACCCCCTTTGCCATCTCTGTCAGCATTGGTTGTCACCTCGCCCAGTGAGAAATAGCGCAGCGAACCAGACACCGCACTATAGTCACCGATGCGATAGTAGCCTGCCAGGTAGGCTAAATCGATGTCGTTAACCAACTGTCGGAGCCACGGTGTGTAGTTGAGTGCCACACCAGCACGACTGATGGTGAAGGGATATTTGGCCGGGTTCCAATATTGCGAAACCACGTCAGGATCGGTAGCCGCACCCACATCACCTATACCGGCTGAGCGAGCATCGGGTGCAATCATTTGTGAGGTGACCGATGAGTGGACTGGATTAAACATGTTTCGTTTGTCTTGTGCTGACAATGTAATGGCAAAGCAGACAAACAACAGCATGCAAAATATTCTTGGAAATGTTTTCATTCTGTTCAGTAACTCTTTTCTGTTATTGATTAAAAAACGCACGGGATGGTTAATTATTGCCTATCACGATGAGTTTCTTCGCTTTGGAAACCTTCGGACTGCCCTCAGAAGAGAGCAACACACGATAGAGATAAACGCCAGTTTGCAAGCGTGCCCCACTGTCTACTCTCAAGTCCCAGTCAACAGTATAAGCATCATTAGTACTCACGCCACGTTCCTGATGCTTCCATAGTTGGCGGCCACTCATGTCGAACACGTCAATTTCCACATCCACCTGTGTGCCTACCCTGTCGTGGTTGATGATGAAGGTCGTAGTGGTGCGTGCGGGATTGTTCGTGCAATCGACCGAAAACAGGTTGGGTTGCATACCCTTGACGACATGGAATGTCAGTTCTGCGGTCGAAGAATTGTTCAAAACATCCCATGCTCTGAATTGCAACCTGTGCGGGCCAGGGGCCAATTCGGGGATGTTGTAATACGTGGTTCCGGTGGTATAACTGCCAAAGTCGTACACGAAATGATCGTTGAGGTTATACGTTTTTGACATCTGTCCGTCGATAATCAACTGCAAGTCGTGCCCAATGCCGCTTCCGGCACTATTGATTCCGTTCTCATCGGTTATTTTCGCAACGAAATAAGGCGTGCTGTTCACCTTATCGCCATTGGTGAACGACGGCGAGTTGAGGTAACAGTAAATGGACGGTCCGATGGAATCGTTGGCCACATCGGCCGTTCCACCAATCGTAAACGCCTCGCTGGTACCGTGCGCCTTCAACTGATGGTCATCACTCAAGGCATACAAATTCATCAATCCCGTGCCATCCGTGTAATTGATGTCTTGCGGAATGGCAAAGGTCAATGTAAACCTTCCGCCAACAACGTTGCCAGATCCGTTGAACAATGTCTTGGTGCGATCGTTATAGGTAAACGGACTGGTGATGTCAGCCACATCATTCATTCGGCAAACAATTTTTTCTTGGCTATCCCGAACGGTCACAGTTACCGTTCCATTGAAGTCAGCGGCGTGCTCTACATGGCCCGTCACTTTGGCTATTCCACCAGCTTTGAGAGAAGCTTTGATGTCAGTTGACACGGGAGCGCCGTTGATTGAGTCGACTACTACCTTTAAGGAGGGTTGATGAAGTGCCACGGCTGGGTCGCCCAACAATGAATATTGTAGTTTGTTGTCGGTCAAGTCGCGTTTAGTATCAATCATCTCATTCTTGGCCAAGCGTTGAGCTTCACCTATCGTAATCGGTTTCCCAGCATGGTCCTTGCTCAACACATGTCGCAGGAAAGAGGTGTTGATCTGGGCGTTATAATAAGCCCAAACGGTACGAGTTGTGCCAAAGAAAGCCAAAGTGCCACCCTTTGGATTGAGTACAGCTGCCTCACCAATGGTTGGAGCGACGCCATCGAAAGGCATGATGTCACACGAAGCAGTGACCCACAAGGGAAGATTGGGATTATTGAACGACTGGAAATCACTTAAATTCAATACCTTTTCATGGGAAATCTGTGTTTCTAACCCATGTCCGGCGTAATCCATGATGAGGGCACCTGCCGCCTGTTGCTGCTTAATCAGTCGAGTTACCTCTGGGTAGGCATGTCCTGTCGACGAAGTTTCGCGAACGTATGCATCCCACATGATTTTCTTAACCAAATAGCCGGGATATTGTGTTGAGATGGCATCGGCCGCGGCATCGATGTCACGCATGTGCAGATTGTCCTCGCCATCATCGCCCATGAACACCAAGGTGTTTTGCCATGCACCGCCATTTTGGTTTTTCACATAGTTGATAACCTTATCAACCATCACTTTGGCCTCGGCTTCTGTCTTCACCGGAAAACGACCCACGGCGACATCTTGCTTGTCAGAGAAATTGGTATTCAAACCTTCTCCGTCGTCCAAAGCGCAAAAGAAACCATCGTCTACATAGCAATGAAGGGCGTTGAACGAATTTTCACTTTCAAAACAAAGCAGGTAATCGTCAGGATTGAGGTTGCGACAGTTGGCCGTCAGCATTCGGTTGTCCCAGACACAATCGCCAAACAGCAACAGATATTTCGGCATGTCAGCTTCGGTTTGTGACCGATCGTACAGCATCTTGAGGTACCTGCGGTAGGCATTGGCATCAGGAGTGCCACTCGAGAACTCGTTGTAAAGTTCATCTGCCGGCACGATGCGTACCCGCATGCCATCGTTTTGTTCGTGGAAAGCCTTCAGACGTTCAGCCTGCGTGCGCAGCTTTTGACTGGTAGGAATGATGATGACCATGTCGGCGAAGCCATCTCCATGCAAGTCTTGGTTGGTAATGTTGTAAACATATTCAGGAACAGGGAAGGAGGTTCCTTTGAGTTGTGGTGCCGGCAGCGGCTTCTGCCATATAAAAGAAATATAATCCAAGCGAACCGGACCGCCGGAGTTTGTGGTTATCTTGACAGAATCAGTGGTGCCTGTTCTGTTGATTTCATATACCGTACCCGCTTCATTTCCACTATCATGGTCTATTAAACGGATGTTCAACGTCCCCAATTCGGCATTCTGATAGGCCACAGTTGCCTGAGATGCGGTGCCAGCAGATAGATTGACCGACATCTTAGCACTGCCTTGATCCGCCTTAGACGGAATGCTAAAAGTCTTGGAAGAACCTGCTGGGATGGGATTGGGATCAAACAAGTTGCGCCCGCCAGCATACCATGCATGACCGTCAACTTCGTAAAGGGTGTGATAGTCGTCAGGCGAAGGATAGAAAGATGCCAGAAATGCCGTAGAATCGACAGACGTAGGTGTGTCATCTGTCTGCGTTAAAAAGTAATAGCCATAGTCAGAATAGGGGTTGCGAGTGCGACGAGTGGCTGTGTTGGATTCCCATGACACTGGCCCGTATGCATAAAACAATCGACGCCCATCAACCCAACATGTGGGAACTTCCTTCAAATCATCGGTTGCCACCAACTCTTCTGCAACCAGTTTCTCATTTTGTAACCTACCGCCGTAGCCGTAAACTTTCACCTTATTAATATCTGTAAAGCCAGCTTTACGAATCAAGTCATCCGTTAACCGGTACACGCCTGATGCGGGTACACGTATCTTTGCCCACTTGCCTGATGCCAATACCGAGTGAGCCGCATAACGACTCGTGCCACCTGCTCTTGTCTGTACTGCTGCATGTCGCAGCGATTGCTTGCGTGGCTGGGTTTCTAATCGCAGCATGAAGCTGACCAAAATCTGATATTTGCCGTCGCGAAACACCAAAGGGCAGAAGTCTACCTCCAACAATCCCTTCTTTCTATCCAAAGCCAACCGTTGTCGGATAGGTGGTAAGGCTGGCAATGGTGCATCAGACAGCTGTCGGTATCGTGCGATATCAGCCGACGTCATGTCGATGAATTCGGGGTATAGAATAGAAACGGAATAGGAAGAGTCAGCGTATTGATCGCCCAGAGCAAAGGAATGAGAGAAATGAGGCAGCCTTGAATCTATCTTCACGTCGGCTGCCGTCAAGTTAAAAAAACGCTCTTGAGCAGAAAGACTCAAGCACAAAAGCGACAAAAAACCTATAACAAGAAATTTGATACCTCTCAACACGCGTTCTAATTCTGTGTTTATTTACAATTCATTTCAAGCACTTTCCGGTCTGCCAGATACCCCTCCAAATGGTCGTTTACATTCACAGGACCTGTCCCCGCAGGCGTTCCGGTGTACAAGATATCACCAGTCTTCAAGGTGAAATATCGACTGATATAAGCTATCAGCTCATCAATCTTATACAACATGTCGCCCGTGAATCCTTTTTGAACCGTCTTTCCATTGATATCAAGATGGAAGTTGAGCACCTGCACGTCGCGAAACTTGCCTACATCTACCCAGTCACCCAACGCTGCCGCACCATCAAATCCTTTGGATAGCTCCCAAGGCTGTCCTGCTGAGCGTAACTTTTGTTGCAGCTCACGAGCGGTAAAGTCTATTCCCAGCGTAACAGCATCGTAGTAACGGTGGGCAAATCGTTCAGAGATAGTCTTTCCTAATCGACAAATCCGCACGACCACTTCGGCCTCGTATTCTATCCTCCCCAAGTCATCGGGAATGAAGAACGGCTTATGATCTTTGAGTAAAGCCGAATCTGGCTTCATGAAAATCACAGGATTCTCTGGTTTTGATAACGTCCCCAACAGCTCTTTATTGTGCTGTGCGTAATTCATTCCAACGGCAAATATCTTCATCCCTTTGATTCTTTCTATTGATTCTACGCAGCCGGCAGCTGCAATTTGGTATGCTGCAAAGATACTACAAATTAGAAGAAGTAGCGAAGATAAACGCAAAAAGCCCGATTGAGAGATACTCAACCGGACTTTTCTATGTCACAAATCTTCCTTGCTGGGAAGCTATTTCTTAATCAGCACGCAAGCTAAAACGCTTGAAATCGACGATTTCCAAATCCTTGTCAGCCTGTTTCAGATATTCAGAAACAGTGATTTTGCTGTCCTGGATATATTCTTGGTTCAACAAGCAGTTTTCCTTGAAGAACTTGTTCATACGCCCTTTAGCAATATTCTGAATCATGTTTTCTTGCAGATTCTCCTTCTTGTCAGCTGCTGTTTCAGCCTTAATCTTACGAATCTCTTCTGCTTGCTCAGCGGTAATCTCACCCTTGCGGAGGCCTTCCTCCATGTGTTCCTCGCTCTCAGCGATATACAAGTTGAAGCCAGCTTTCTTCAATGCGGCTGAAACAGCCTTCTCAATCTGCTCTTCTTTGGTCTTCTCTACGGCCACCTTGTACTCAGCATCTTTCACTTCTTGCGAAACGTTTTCTTCATTCAAGGCCACAGGGTTCATCGCAGCAACCTGCATGGCGATGTTGTGAGCCTGCTCTTCAGCAGGTTTGTTGGTCTGAACCATCGTGCACAAGATGTTTTTGTTCATGTGGTTGTATGCCTCGATGTTTTCTCCTTCGAGGAAACGATAGCCATCTAACTCCATCTTCTCGCCTGTGATACCAGAACGAAGTTTAACAGTTGTGGCAACATCTTTTCCATCTGCAAGCTTCAAAGTAAGGATTTCATCGATGGTCTTGGCCTTAGCAGCAACGGCAGCGTCGAGGATGTTTTGTGTACACTCGATGAAGTCCTTGCCGTTAGCTACGAAGTCGGTTTCGCACTTCAAAGCAATCATTGCAGCGAAGTCTTTGTCAACTTTCACGAGCACACAACCGTTTGAGGTCTCACGATCAGAACGCTTGGCAGCGATAGCCAGTCCGCGTTCACGAACCAACTCAACAGCCTTGTCCATGTCACCAGCAGCTTCGGTCAACGCTTTCTTGCAATCAGCCAAACCAGCGCCGGTCATTTTACGAAGCTTTTGTATATCAGCAATTGTTACAGCCATAATATAAAAATCTTATTTATTGGGTTAATATTAATCTTTTATAAAAAAGGACAGAGAAGAATGAAGAGCGCACCAGATATGTAAAGAACATACCTTTCCCCCTTCGTTCTTCTCTATTCAATATGATTATTCAGCAGCAGGAGCTTCTTCTTTAGCTTCAGCTTCCTTGTTTTCTTCCTTTGCAGGTTCAGTCTTGTCTGCTACTTCCTCTGTTTCTTCAGCCTTTTCAGCCTCTTCGGTCTGCTTGCGAGCCTTGCGAGCGCGCTTCGGTTTTGCCTCTGCAGCTTCCTCTTGTTGCTCGGCAGCAGCCTTTTCATCAGCCTTTTCAGCCTTGCGCTCCTCCAAACCCTCAGCGATGGCTTGGCAGCAAGCAGTCAAGATTACTTCTACAGAATCTTTCGCATCATCATTTGCGGGAATCACGAAGTCGATGTTCTTAGGATCTGAGTTGGTGTCAACGATAGCGAACACGGGGATACCCAAGCGATTGGCTTCCTTCACGGCGATGTGTTCCTTGCATACGTCTACAACGAACAGTGCAGAAGGCAAGCGTGTAAGGTCGGCAATAGAACCCAAGTTCTTCTCTAACTTGGCGCGTTGGCGTGTAATCTGAAGCAACTCACGCTTGGAAATGTTTTCGAACGTGCCATCAGCCATCAACTTGTCGATGTTTGTCATTTTCTTCACAGCCTTACGAATGGTTGGGAAGTTGGTGAGTGTACCACCAGCCCAACGCTCATTCACGTATGGCATGTTTACAGATGCAGCCTTCTCGGCTACGATGTCCTTAGCTTGTTTTTTAGTAGCGACAAACAAAACCTTCCTACCAGACTTCGCAATCTGTTTCAAAGCTTCGGCTGCTTCGTCTATCTTTGCAACCGTTTTGTTCAGGTCGATGATGTGAATACCATTGCGCTCCATGAAGATATAGGGAGCCATGGCTGGATTCCATTTGCGACGGAGGTGTCCGAAGTGGCTACCTGCCTGCAATAATTGGTCAAAATTTGTTCTTGACATTTTTCTTTTCTTTAAATTGTTTACTTTCTTTTTAGTTGATTAGAACCAATCTTCGAGTAGTTCGCCACGCATGGGAAATCTCGAGGATTTAGATACTAAACGGGTGATCAGTTTACGAGTTGATAGCTTGTAAGTGTACGAGTTAACTGTTTGCAAGTTTACAAGTTTAGAAGTATCACCTCGTCAACTTGTCTACTCGTGAACTTGTCAACTACTCTCCTCATTAACGCTTACTGAACTGGAAGCGACGACGGGCCTTTGGCTGTCCTGGCTTCTTACGCTCAACAGCACGGCTGTCACGTGTCAAGAATCCATTGTCCTTCAACACCTTCTTATCTTCAGCATTCAACTTGACGAGCGCACGGGCAATGGCGAGGCGAAGTGCCTGGCTCTGACCTGTGAATCCGCCACCATCAAGGTTGGCCTTGATGTCATATTTTCCTTCAACCTCAAGTGTTTCCAATGGCTGTTTAACCACGTAACGCAAGATAGCTGATGGGAAATAGGTTTCAATATCTTTTTTGTTAATCGTTATTTTGCCGGTACCTTCAGTGAGGTATACGCGAGCGATGGCGCTCTTGCGACGGCCTATTGCATTGATTACTTCCATCTTTCCTTATTATTTATACTGGTTAATATCGATAGCCTTAGGCTTCTGTGCAGCCTTGTCGTGCTCAGCGCCTTCGAATACATACAGGTTGCTCAGCAAAGAGCGTCCCAACGGGCCCTTTGGCAGCATACCTTTCACGGCATGACGAACAATCTTGTCAACACCGTTCTTGCGAGTACGAAGCTCAGCAGGGGTATTGAAACGCTGTCCACCAGGATAACCGGTATAACGTGTATAAAGTTTGTCTGTTTCTTTCTTGCCAGAGAACTTGATTTTCTCGGCATTGATGATGATGACATTGTCTCCACAATCAACATGAGGAGTGAAAGTTGGCTTGTACTTGCCACGCAGCAACTTAGCGACCTTTGAGCAAAGGCGACCAACAATCTGGTCGGTTGCGTCTACTACGACCCACTCTTTTTGAGCTGTTTCCCTGTTGACGGAAATAGTCTTGTAACTTAATGTGTCCATTAAAAATTTAAATTTTACTACTAAAAAACGTTTTTATTTCACTCATGTACGAACGATTCACTAACCGTGATGCTCGGCCAAAAGCACCACTATTAACACATCCGCACAGGGGACTCTAAGTTCATCCCCGAAATAATCGGTCTGCAAAAGTACACATTATATGTCAATATGCAAAAAGTGTTCATGAACCAATTTTTCTAATTAAAGTTATTTAACGTTGTTTTGTATTGTTAACATGGCGCATGAGACGATTAATGAAATATAAGCATAGGACAAGCAAACTGCACATCACCATCCTCATACCACTCAAGCAAGGCGGGAGGCAATCACCGCTCTTGGTTGACTGCCTCCCACTAAAAGATTGCATAAATAAACTACTGCTCTTACTTCTCAGCCTCTCCATTAGGAGTTGTCGGCCAATAAATATTTTGGTAAAGGTATGTATTTTCTACTGAACCATCTGGCGAACATACCTTCATCTCCTGAATAGAGAATGGAGACAGGTAGTGAGCCTGATAGAATGTATATCCATCATACAGGTTGTATTTCTTGTTTACCTGATAGGGGCGATAGTACTTTGTAAGCTCCTTAGAAGACATGGTAGCCTTGTCGCCACCATCAGCAACGATATAGCTCTTCACTACTTCATTGCCTTTATCATCTTTAGCTTTATACTCGAACACCTTATTCTTATACATCTCATCCCAGAAGTTCACACCTTCTATTTGGTAATTCTTCACCTGATCCAAAGCAGCCCAACGAATGAGGTCATCAAAGCGATAACCCTCACCTGCCAACTCGCTTCTGCGCTCACGTCTGATAGAATACAGTGTAGCGTTGATAGGATTACCTGCCGAGAATGCACCCCAGTCGTACGAAGGTGTGTTTACGTTTGCTTCGCGGTTCATGTCGGTAGCGTTGATGGTTGTTTCAATAGAAGCTGTAATGCCAGCACGTTCGCGCAATTGTGTCCAATACTTCCGTGCCGTGGCATCAATACCACCTGTCTTCTCGTAAGAAGCCTCGATATAGTTAAGCATTGCTTCTTCCACGCGTACCAATATCTGTCCTGAGACATCCGAGAAAGTCTGTCCCAACTGCATGGCTGGGTCGTAGTTGTAAAATTTGCGTTGTCTGTAGCCAGTGTTATCCTTGATCTCGGCATCCTCTATGATGATATTGGCAATGCCCAGCTTGACAAGCTCAACTGTAGGTAGATTCTTTTTCTTTGCTTGCTCATTATATACCGTAATACTATTCGGGTCTGAAGCCAACACGTCCGATTCGCCAAATACAAACAATTGCAGACGCTCGTCCCTGTTGGTCTTTGCCAAGTCAATCGACTTGTCACCTTGGTATCCAGATTCTCGGGCGTAGATAGGCAGACCATTCTTCATCAAGAACGACTCTACCAAGCCTCTTGTCCATCCCGTCTGCGAGCCTGTCCGCAACTTGTTGGATGTAAGGTGAGCCACACTGATATCTGCATTAAACTGTCTCCACATCAACACTTCTGGGTATTTGTTCAAATCAGGCGAAGCAAACATATCATAGTAAGGATTCCAACCACCATACTCACCACTCTTTGTAGGATTCATTTGATGGCTGTTCACTGTCGAAAGCCCAACAGCATCAGACACCTGCTTGGCGGCATCCATGGCTTGCGTTAAAAAGAAGTCAACTTCTTCTTGTTGGTTAATCTTGAAGTCTTTGTTCCAAGGTTTGTCCTTTCCTGGCCAATTGGCATCACCAGGCACACGTCCAGTACCTCTGTGGTATTTCTCAAAGGTACCTTCATATAGTGCCATTCTCGACTTCACCGCCAAAGCGGCATACTTGTTGATGCGCAATTTTCCGCCATTGGCTGGTTTTTCTTGCAACATAGATATAGCCTTGTCCATGTCTGACAATATCTGGCGTGCCACCAAGTTACGAGGCATGCGCTTGCTTGCCTCCGCCAAGTCGGCATCAATGTTCAGTTCCTTTAATTGAATAGGGAAGTCGCCATAGTTTTGCAGCTTGCCGTAATAGAGCATGGCTCTGATGAAGTAAGCCTCGCCGATGTATTGTTCTATCAGCTTTTTATCACCTTCTACGGCTCCCGCTTTTATCTTAGCTTCCTGCTCATTGATAAATTTGTTGACATCACGGATGGCGTTGAAGCCGATGCCGCCTGCCGTAGGCACCTTCCACTGGTCTTGCAAGAACATGCCTGCATTACCGTTGGTCGTTGCCTGGTTGTCGGTTCCGTTGTCGTAAGTGGCTACACCTGCCCACCAACCAATGTTGTTGGGAAAGATAGTTTGATAATAATTCCACGTAAACGTACCCAATTGGTCGGCGTTTTTGTAATAGTCGCCGGGAGACACTTGGTCCAGAGGTGCCCTGTCTAAGAAGTCGTTGCACGCTGTCAGCATCAAGCTGGTACATGCTATGACCATTCCTCCACTTAAAATATTTTTTATACCGTATTTCATAATTTCCAATTATTAAAAGTTAAGATTCAAACCAAAAGACAAAACCCTTTGCAGAGGGTAAATCTTTCCTGGTCCCCAGTCGCCTCCAGTTGCTTCTGGATCAAAGATTTTATTCAATTTAGTGAACGTGTACAAGTTCTCTGCAGAGATATAGAAACGCACTCTGTTAAGTCCCCATGCGCTTGTCAATCCAACCGGTAAGGTATAACCCAACTGAATGTTCTTAATGCGCATGTAAGCTGCATTCTGCAAATAGCGGTCGCTGGTTTGGAAGTTCTTCCATCCATTACCGAAGAGAGGACGTGGATAGAAGGCGCCAGGATTAGGACCGAAGTTCTTATCATCTGCCGGACGCCAGTAATCAAGGTGATCCTTGAAGGCGGCTGCCTGCCACATACCGTGGTTAGCACCAGTGCTGTAAGGAGAGTTGTCCCAGAAGTCGCGCTTGCCTACACCTTGTAAGAAGAGCAGGAAGTCGAATCCTTTCCACGATGCGTCCATGGTAATACCAAAGCGATAGCGTGGCATTGAATTACCGATAACGGTCAAGTCGCCTGTGTTTTCGTAGGTGTTTTCACCATTGTTTACCTTCTTATCGCCATTCAAGTCTTTATACATCACGTCACCAGCAGCCCAGTTTGAACCCCATGATGGTTTATTGTTGGCAAGCCAGTCGCTCATCTCTTTGTCCGACTGTGCGATGCCCTCTACTTGATATCCCCAAATGTCGCCCATGCGCTGGCCTTCACACCATCGTGACAGCAAGCGGTTAGGATTGTAGTAGCGTGTGATGGTTTGTATGTCGTCAGACATTACTAACTTCACTCCATAGTTGAAATCACCGATATGGTCGCGCCAACTCACTTCCAGCTCCCAGCCATTGGTGCGTAAGTCACTGTTGTTTTCTTTAGGTTGTCCTGCGCCCAAGATAGAAGGTTTTACGGGAGCGGGTCCCACCATGTCGCTTGTGTTGCGCACAAAGTAATCGAAGTTACCTTGCAGTCGGTTGTCGAACATGCCGAAGTCCAAGCCCACGTTCCAAGAGCGTACGGTTTCCCATGTCAGATTCGGCGATACCAATCCAGGAACACCTGCAACGTTTTGTTTCTGTCCGTCAATGAGCCAACTTGAAGCTGTTGCCCATACAGGCTGGCTGAGGAACCATGGATATAGTGCTTGGATGTTGGTGTTGCCCAATGTTCCCCATGAGCCACGCAACTTCAACGTCTGTACAGTCTTGGTTAGTGGTTCAAAGAATGCCTCGCGTGCCATGTTCCAACCTAAAGAGAACGATGGGAAAGTAGCCCATGTCTTGTCACCGATGAAACGTGAAGAACCGTCGCGGCGGATAGAGAACTCAGCCAAGTAGCGCGAATCATAAGCATAGTTCACACGAGCAAACATACCCATGGTTGCCCATTGATTGTTGCCAAAGCCGGGATGAACATCCTTGTGAGTGGCGTTGTTGAGCGTAGGCACCAAGGGTGTGATGAGGTCGGCACGCGATGCCGACAATGTGGTGTACAGGTTCGATTCCATATCCAAACCACCTAACAACTTCAGGTCATGTTTTTCGTTGAGCGTGAATGCATACTCGGTGTAGAAACGACCGTTGAAGTAATTGGTGCGGCTCATGCTCTCGCCTACGTTCGACTTGCCTGCCTTGTAGTCACCGCTCCATGCGGCTGGGGTGAGTAGTTCCTGTGGGTCGTGATAGTAGATAGGCAGTACGTCCCAGTGGTTGTGATAGTTGGTGGTGTTGTAATTGCCCTCCAAACGTATCTTCCAACCAGCGAGTGGCTTGAACTCAAACACCAGTTGCTGGAACAGCTTGTCAGTGGTGGTTTTATCCAATCCGCCATCTTCCATCTGGATGATCTCGTTGCCATGCACATAGTGTCCGTGTGGGTCGTAGATGGGGTTGGTAGGCCAACGGCGTGCGATGTTATGGAAGAAAAGTCCCGTCATGTAGGATGGACGATTGAATGTCTCGCGGTTCCACTTGTTGCTGTACGAGATGGAGAGCCACTTGGTGACATCGGCATTCACCTTCGTTGTAAAGTTGTACTTGTTGAGTATGTCCTTGCCGTGACGTATCAATCCGTGCTGGTTAAGCCATGTACCACTTACATAGTAGTTCACGTTCTTTGCGCCACCGCTGATAGAAACGTTATGCTCTTGTGAGGGTACGTTGCTCTTGTACATCTCCTTGAACCAGTCGGTATTTGCCCAAGAACCAGTGTACATCGCCCATGGCTCATTAGCGGCATAACCACTCCACTTGGTAAGGCCTTTGTCTTCTTCCTTGAGCGTTCCGTTGATGTTGTCTTGAATCTTTTTCAACGTTTCCTCATTAAACGGCGCACCCTCACCATTGTTGGCAGCTGCATCGTTCCAATAGCGTGCGAAGTCGTACGAGTTGGGCATCTCCGGCACTTGCGTAGCTGTTGAGAAACGCATGTTACCGTTGTACGAAATACTTGCGCGTCCGTCCTTACCGCTCTTGGTTGTCACCAAAATAACACCAAAGGCTGCACGCGAACCATAAATGGCACTTGCCGAAGCATCCTTCAACACAGAGATGCTCTCGATGTCGTTGGGTGCCAGGGAGTACAGGTCGCCTTCGGTACCATCAATCAGCACCAGTGGCGAAGCGTTGGAACCTTCACCGATGGTACCTGTACCACGGATGTTCATGGACATACGGTGGTCCAATGAGCCACCACCGTTGCCCACGTTAAAGTTCAGTCCTGGTACGGCACCTTGCAACGCCTGTGCCACACTGGTGACGGCGCGCGACTCTAATGTCTTCTTGTTCACTACCGACACGGCACCCGTAAGGTTAACCTTCTTCTGAGTACCATAACCCACTACCACTACGTCCTCAAGACTTTCGGCATCCTCATGCAGTGTGATAGAAAGGTCTTTTCCATTCCACACCACCGTCTGGGTCTTGTAGCCCACATACGAAATGGTGAGCGTGGTTCCCGTTGCCACATCTGGCAGCGTAAAGTTACCATCCACGTCACTAATCGTGGCTTTCTTTTGTCCACTCACTACGATAGACGCCCCAATGATAGGGTCGCCTTTCGCATCCATAATAGTACCCTTACACGCAGCCTGCTGCTGAGCCGTAGTCACCATGGGGGTAACAGTAGCGTCTGCATACGAAAGACTGGCGGAGGATAATGCCAATGCCATTAGCATTGTTGTCCTAAATGTTGCCATAAATATAATAAATTATTAAAGGATTAACAACTATGTTTTTATTAAGTTTTCCTTTTATTCGCAAATATACAGTAATTAAATAAAGTTCACACAAAAAAACAAATCTTAACATTTTCCGATGGATTTGTAGCTGTTCAGCGATAGTAAGAACAGTCTGATTCGGTCTTATTCCGCTGTAAGATTTTTCTTGCAAATCATCGCTGAATAGTAACCTTAGGTTAAAACATACTTGTTGGAGAAACTGGTAGAGCACCCCAAAAAAGATTGGCACGAAGGGGGTACAGACTGAAAACTTCAATTATTTTTACCAAAAAAAGGCCCAAAAACAGCCCTTCTGAATTTTCATTCTGGAGAAAAACAATAGGCTTGGCGGATGAAAACAAGGAGCTGTTTAGACTGAAAAAAGTGTTTTTAGCCCTCGAAACGACGAAATTAGCCTCCAAAAGGCGTCATTTATCACCCCTATACGTATGCTATTGAATGGCAAAGGCATGTCTATTAGCGTGTAAAAGCAATGCTTTTGAGAAAAAAGACTGATGAGAGAATTGTTTTTTACGCTCGAAATGCTATAATAAATTGTGTTACAATGAGATATAAATATTTCTTATCCTTGGCGTATTTGAAGCCAAACAATCTGCTGTTGTCAAATAATGAAATTATGAAAGGTATGTTTGTAAAGAAAAATATCTCGGCTTACGTCCAGGCAGATTCTTCTTGACATCTTGCCGCGAGGGCAAAGGGTGGGGGCGAAGGAAGGTTAACGTGAGATATCGGGAGTTAACAGGGAGTTAACAGGAGATAGCAGGGAGTTAAAAAGAAGTTAGCAGGGAGTTAAAAAGAAGTTAGCAGGGAGTTAAAAAGGAGTTAGCGGGGAGTTAAAAGGAAGTTAGCTGACAATAGCTTTTTGTAATTGATTACAAAAGCATTCGTTTCTATTGTCCTGCTCAACTAATGTCCGTTCACTCCTTTTAACTCCCCGCTAACTCCCGTTAACTACCTTCCTACCTATAATTCAATGACAAGAGTTTGGCGTGGAGCCAAAGTTATATCTCTGCTTATATCCACGTTTTCTCCGCTAATCACGTCATGGGCAGTAGTTGATTTGCTAATGACCTCGGCATATCGCTTCACGTCCAATCGGGCTTCTTTCGACGTTCCGTTGAGTACGGTCAGCACAGTTTTACCTTGATGTTGGCGTGCTAAGACGTACACCCCTTGATGAGGAATGAACTGAATCTGCTTGCCTTGGGTAATTACTTCATTGCCTTGTCGCCAATGCAGCAGCTTACTGAGCCAGTTGAACATTTCGTTTTGTTTCTGTGACCTGCCCTCTGCCGTGAATGCCGTGTGTACATCGCCAGGGAAACCACCAGGGAAATCCTGCCGTACATTACCATCGGTCACCTCTTTGGTGCCATTCATCAGCACCTCGGTGCCGTAATACAGCTGCGGAGTGCGATTCATCGTGAGCAAAAGCGCTAAGGCCTGTTTGAGTGCAGCGACATCTTGACCATTACCTAAGAATCGGTCGGTGTCGTGATTCTCGATGAAAGCCATCACATTCTCGGGCTTTTCGTATAGGTAATCGTACACCAGTGAGTTGTAAATCCTGTTCAGTCCATCCCACCAGCCATCGGTCTCTTCGTTCTTTGCTTTGTTGATTTTCTCAAAGAAGCTAAAGTCCATGACACTTTTCAGGTTGCTATTGATGTCCGACAGCTTGCTGTCTTTTTGCCAAGCAGCAGTATAAGCGGTTTCTGTGTTCCATGTCTCGCCCACCACATTGAAGTTGGGATACTCCTCGTTGAGCGTCTTCATCCACAGTGCCATGGCTTTGCGGTCGGCATAAGGATAGGTGTCCATGCGGATGCCATCGATGCCTGCGGTCTCAATCCACCATATACTGTTTTGGATGAGGTACTTGATGACGTGCGGATTGCGCTGGTTCAAGTCGGGCATGGAGGGTACAAACCATCCGTCAACGGTTTCTTTTAGGTCTATTTTCGAAGCGTATGGGTCGAGCACCGGTGTGAGTTTATAACTGGTCTGCAAATACTTGGAGTTGGTTTTTGTACCATTTGGCATGCCGGTCTTTTCGTCTTTTCCTGTCTTCTTGCCCTCCTCGAGCCATTCAGGCACGTTCAACCAATCGTCAGAGGGCAGTTCTTTGAGCCATGGGTGTTCAAATCCACAGTGATTGAATATCATGTCCATCACCACTTTAAGTCCTTTTCGGTGGGCTTCGTCAATGAGCCGGCGATATTCCTCGTTGGTGCCAAAGCGCGGGTCTACCTTATAGTAATCTGTCGTGGCATAGCCATGATAGGTACTAAAGCCGTTGGTGTCGGGCGAATTGTTTTCCAATACGGGTGTGAACCATAGGGCGGTCACCCCCAAATTGGTGAAATAATCGAGGTGTTTGCGAATGCCCTCCAAGTCGCCCCCATGTCTCAGACTGGGTTGCGTGCGGTCGCAAACATAGTTGTTCATGCCTTTTATTTGGTCGTTCTTGGTGTCTCCGTTGGCAAATCTATCGGGCATGAGCATGTACAGCACGTCGGCATTGGTAAATCCCATGCGCTTGTCGCCACTCATCTCCCGCTGCTTCAGCTCGTATTTCACCTTTTTTGTTTTCTTTCCCTTTGTGAACGACAGCGTGATAGTGCCTGGTTTGGCGTCCTTCAGATTGAGGTAAGCCAGCAAATAATGTGCGTTGGGCATCTGTACCACACTGTCTATTTGCACGCCAGCGTCACGGGTGGTTACTTGAGTGCCGTGCAAGTCGTTGCCGTACACCATGAGTTGCAAACTCGCATCCTTCATCCCAACAAACCAATTGGTTGGGTCAATGCGGTTTATTTGTATCTGGGCATACGTCGTAAAAGTCTGTGTCAAAAGGCAAATGACAAATAATAACTTCTTCATCTTATTTTCTTTTTACTGCTGTTTTCTTAGAATCATGGCTGATTGGGCAGGGACAATAGCCTTGTCGGCATGTTCATCGAGCATCAATTTCTCTGTTCCGTTGACGTCAATGACCCCATCGTAGCACAGTACGTTGTACGCTCCAGCAGGCAAGGATACCTGTTTCTCGGTCTTGTTGGCATTGAGTAGCACGTAGATGTAACTGTTGGTGGGGGCATCAAACAAACGATAACCCACCAAACAAGGCTCTGTTGGGAGGAATGTAAGATGCTGACGCACCGCCTCGGCATTGCCCAAACGGAATGCGTGGTATTGCTTTCGCAGTGCAATGAGTCCTTTGTAATAGCTGAACACCTGTGGGTAACGCTGCAAATTGTCCCAATCCAACCGATTGATACTGTCAGGTGACTGGTAGCTGTTGTGCACCCCTTTCTTATCTCTGAACATCTCCTCGCCGCTGAGCATGAAAGGCACGCCCTGCGATGTGAAGACCGCAGTCTGCGCCAAGAGGTTCAATCGTATCTGCTCCTCCACCGTAAGGTTGGGTATGCTGGCTTTCAGGCGGTCGTTCAGGCACATGTCGTCGTGGCAGCTCACATAGCTGATCATCTGTGTCGGCTCTGTGGCCCACGCCTCTTGGGCATAGTTCACCTTGGTCATGTCTACCTGTGGGTGTGCTATTGCGCCGGCGATGCCAAACTTGATGCTTTCTTCCAGCCCTGCGATGCCGGCGAGAAACGCCCCCTTGCTGTCGTCCGAGAACGGGCCACGGAGTGCATCGCGCAGTTCATCGCTGAAAGCACCGATGCGTGGCATCTGTTTAACGTTGGCCTTGAGTGCCAACTTTTCCGTAGGATAGGCACACGTTCCTGCGCTCCATCCCTCGCCATAGATATATATTGATGGATCTATCTTGTCCATTTCCTCGCGTATGAGGTTCATCGTCTCTATGTCGTGCACACCCATCAAATCCACGCGGAAGCCATCAATGTGATATTCCGTAGCCCAGTATTTCATGCTCTCAATCATGAATTCGCGCATCAACGGCTTCTCCGAGGCAGTCTCGTTGCCGCAGCCAGAACCGTCAGAATAGGTGCCGTCGGCATTCTTGCGATAGAAATAATCGGGAAAGGTGCGTTGGAAATTGCTGCCGTTGATGTCGAACGTATGGTTATACACTACGTCGAGAATGACGCGGATGCCCGCCTTGTGCAGTGCCTGCACCATCTGCTTGAACTCCCTGATGCGCACTTCGGGCTTGTAGGGATCGGTGGCATACGACCCCTCGGGCA
Organism: uncultured Prevotella sp.; assembly: GCA_900547085.1. Taxonomy (GTDB): domain Bacteria; phylum Bacteroidota; class Bacteroidia; order Bacteroidales; family Bacteroidaceae; genus Prevotella. Next base: position 19,129 of record URFI01000001.1, on the reverse strand, counting down.
CATTGTAGTTCAGTGGGTCATAGCCCCAGTTGTACTGAGGCTGGTCGAGTTTCGTCTCATCCACCGAGGCATAATCGTAGGAGGGAAGGATATGTACGGCGTTGACACCCAGCGACACCAAGTGTTCGATGGTTTTAGGCTCGGTGAGTGCCAAGTATTTTCCCTTGTGTTTTAGTCCGGACGACGCATCAATGGAAAAGTCCCTGTGGTGCATTTCATAGATGACAAGGTCTGCAGGCGAAGCCAGTGCCGGCCTTACATCATGTTCCCAGCCCACGGGATTGGTGGTCTCCAGGTCGATGATAGCTCCCCGTTTGCCGTTCACGCCTACGGCACGGGCAAACATCCCCGGCATTTCCACGGGTTGCTTCTTTGTTCCCACCACGTCGAAGGTATAAAACATGCCTTTCAAATCACCCTTCACATCGGCCACCCACCCGAAATTCTCTTCTCGCTTCATCTTGATGGTCTTCACCGGCTTGCCGCCTAATCCCTCACGATAGAGTCTGATGAGAGGCTGATGCCGTGCATTGTCGGGGGCACACAGGAAAAAGGTAGTTTCTGATGACGTGTAGTCAACGTGGCTGGTGTAATCTATGGCCATTGTATCGAGTGACTGCGCGCGCATCCATGCGCACATGATTAAAAGGATGGATGTTAGAAACAGTACTTTCAATTTCATTTTCTTTAGGTATTTAGGGTTTCAGATGTTGATTATTGCGCCATGAGTGAAACGGCAAATCCGCCACCGCTGGCTTGATTGATTTTCAACACGTCTCCACGCTTCACGGTTTTATGCGTGATGACATAAGCTTGTGGATTGTGGTCGTAATGGGCATTTTTAGCATCGGCATAAATCGTGCATCTGTATTTCTTACCCTTGTCGAGGAAGTCGAGTTTGATGATACTCTTATGTCCGTTCTCGTCGCATTTGCCTCCGATAAACCAGTTGTCCGTACCTTTTGCCTTGCGAGCCACAGTGATATAGTCGCCTGGTTCAGCCTCTAAATACTTGCTGTCGTCCCAGTCTACAGCCACATCTCGTATGAATTGGAACGCATCATCGTACTTCTCATAGTGTTCGGGCAAGTCGGCAGCCATTTGCAGTGGGCTGTACATGGTGACATAGAGTGCCAACTGTCCTGCTAAGGTGGAGTGTACAAAGCTGGTATTGTCGCTCCATTCTGATAGTTTCGTTACAAAAATACCCGGCGTGTAGTCCATCGGACCGCCCTGTAAGCGAGTAAAGGGCAAGATAGTGGTATGGTCTGGATTGTTTCCTCCAAAGGCTTCGTACTCTCCACCCCTTGCACTTTCGTTGCCAACCATGTTAGGCCATGTTCGGCATAAGCCCGTTGGGCGAGTCGCTTCGTGCGCATTCACCATGATATGGTGCTTGGCGGCTTGTTTCACCACATACATATAATGGTCGTTCATGGATTGAGAGAAGTGGTGGTCGCCACGAGGAATGATGTCACCTACATATCCTGTCTTCACGGCATCATATCCATATTGGTTCATGAGATTGAAAGCTTTTTTCAAATGTCGTTCATAATTCACGGCGCTGGATGATGTCTCGTGGTGCATCAAGAGTTTTACGCCCTTGGAATGGGCATACTCGTTGAGTCCCTTCAGGTCGAAGTCTGGGTAAGGCGTAACGAAGTCGAACACGTCTTGCTTCCAATGGTTCGCCCAATCTTCCCAACCTGCGTTCCATCCCTCCACCAAAACTTGGTCTAATCCGTTCTTGGCAGCGAAGTCGATGTATCGCTTCACCTTGTCTGTGTTAGCTGCATGGCGTCCGTTTGGCTTCGCTTTGCTCCAATCTATCTGGTCGAGTTTGATAGATGGGAACTCATCGGTGTAGTTCCATGCGCTTTTGCCAACAATCATTTCCCACCACACACCGCAGTATTTTGTGGGATGAATCCAACTCGTGTCTTCTATCTTGCACGGCTCGTTGAGGTTCAGTATGAGGTTGCTCGACAACATATCGCATGCGTCATCACTCACCATTACCGTTCGCCACGGACTCTTACAAGGGGTTTGCATGCACCCTTTGGCACCGTATGCGTCTGGGGTGAGCCAGCTTTCAAACGTCATGGTCTTATCGTCTAAGTTGAGGTGCATGGTAGAATAGTCCACGCAAGCTGCCTCGTGGATGTTGATGTACAGCCCATCTTGGCTTTTCATTTGCAGCGAGGTCTGTACGCCTGTAGGTGAGAACACTGCTACCGACGAGTTTCCCCAGTTCACTGCATCATGGAAACGCCCTCTGATTTCGGAGAGTTTGCTTTGTTGTGTCTTTTGCTCTTGCGTGTCATAGTCGCCCGGAAGCCACCATGCCGTATGGTCACCAGCCATGGCAAACTGTGTATGTTCTTCCTTAATAAGGAAATAGGTCAAGCTGTCTTGCTGTGGAAATTCATAGCGCAATCCCATTCCCTCGTTGTAAACACGGAACCGAACAATGATATTGCGCTCAGAAGAGGCTTGATACAACGTTACCGCCAGTTCGTTATAATGGTTTCTGATGGTTGCGGTCTCCCCCCAAACGGGTTTCCATGTCTCGTCAAAGGTGGATGTCTGCGTGTCTTTAACCGTAAACCCATTCATCAAGTCGGTTTCCCGAAGCCCCTTGGAGGCGTGCTTGTCCTTCATGAGTTCCAAGCCCAAGTGCGACGGTTTCACCACGGCTTTGCCTTGATAGGTCATGGAATAGGTGGGTACGCCATTGCCTTGCAGACTAAAGTTGACGCTTACATTGCCATTGGGCGATTTGACTACTTGTGCCAACAGTGCCATTGGCAGCATAAAAAACAAAAGGATAAGATTGATTTTCTTCATGATGTTGTGGTTGAAAGGTATGCCACAAGAGCGCAAACCCTTGTGGCTATGGGTGTGAGGGGTAGGGTGTCAGCCCCTTCCCGACTGTGAGTTCAGTTCACATAAATTGCTCACCAAGCTGTTGTCGGTCAGCATGTCTTCTATGTTCAGGTGCATCCGATAACGCCAATAGTGCTTGGGATTGGCAGGAATGTTGATGCGTTCGGCATCGGCATCGTCCAATCGGAGACGTTCGTCCATGGATAACCAGTCTTGTATGGACAGGATGCAGAGCATGGAGGGCGATGCCAAGTGTTGCCAAATGATGTCGCGAGCCAACCAACCCGGCAGTGGGTGAGGGGCTGGTCCTTCTTTTCCCAGCATGGTGTTGTAATAATGCTGTGTGCGTGGGTAGTCCTCGTCCCACCATTGGCGCAGCGTTGGCATGTCGTGTGAGGATATGGTAGCCACACTTCTGTAGGGGTTGTTGGGCAAATAGCCAAAGGTTACCTTTGGGTCTTTGGGCATCGACTGCACCTCGAGACTGAGGATGCGCAGTTCGTTCATCACCCATGCCACGCAATCGGGCACCATTCCCAAGTCTTCGGCACACACCAACATGCGGGTAGCCTGTACCAATTTAGGTAATTTCTTCATCGCCTCGTGATACCAGAACTGGTTGTTGCGGCGATAGTAGTACTCGTTGTACAAACGGTTGAACGCCTGTTTGTCCACATCCCACAGACTTTCGTAGATGAAGTTGAATTGTGCCGTGATGCGTGGGTGGAACAGATGTGGGTTCTTCTTGTCACGAACAAACAATACATCGTTGGCAAGCGCATACAGTCCGTCGCATATCCATGTGTTCTTCTCGTCCATTTCTTGTCCCTCGAAGGCAGCTTCAATCTTACGCTCGGTGTTGAAATGCTCGTTCAGCTCAAACACGTCGTCGTGAATATGGTTGAGGTATTTGGCGATGACTTCTTCCTGATGTTCGCCAAACACTCTGTCGATGACCCAGTTGCGGACGTAAGGCTTGGTAAATAAATCTTCTTGGAAGTTGAGTCCATAGGATGCTATCTCCTCGCGCGACATGCCCAACGCTGGTGAAAACTGACCACACAAGCCGTTGACACAGCTGATAGGTATTTCCCAAATGCGGAAGAATCCCAACACATGATCGATGCGATAAGCGTCGAAAAACTCTGCCATGTTCTTGAAACGGCGTTCCCACCATGCGCATCCGTCTTTCAACATCTCATCCCAGTTATAGGTGGGGAACCCCCAATTCTGTCCGTTGACGGAGAAATCATCGGGTGGCGCACCAGCTTGTCCGTCCATGTTGAAGTATTTGGGTTCTACCCAAACGTCGCAGCCGTGGCGACTCACGCCAATTGGCACGTCGCCTTTGAGTACGATGCGCTTGCTTTGTGCATAGGCGTGCGCCTCCTTCATTTGGGTGTATAGCACAAACTGCACGAAGTAGTAGAACGCTACTTGTTGATATGCCTTGTTGCTTGGGGTGCTCAACGCCTTGCGGTCTGCCTCGTTCCATGTGTGGTGGTCGGGCCATTGTGTAGCGTCTGCCGTGCCATATTGGTCGCGCAGGTAGCAGAACTGTGCGTAGGGTACCAGCCAGCGAGCGCTCTTTTCGAAGAACGCCTTGTACGCCTTGGTGCCCATGGTATGTTTGCCCTCTTGCTTGAAGAGTAGCTGTAAGAAATCTATCTTGCTTCTCATCACGCGCACATAGTCTATCTGTGGCAGGCAGTTCAATTCTTCTTGCAGTGCGTCAAATTGCGCTTGCTGTGCCTTGTCGTTGAGTTTGGGCAATTGGCGCAAGTCGCAATAGAGCGGATGCAATGCAAACACGCTGATGCAGCTGTAGGGGTAAGAGTCGGTGTAGGTATAGGTGGCTGTGGTGTCATTGATGGGCAGCAACTGAAGAACGTGCTGTCCGGTGGCTTCCACAAAGTCGATCATTGCCTTGAGGTCGCCAAAGTCGCCCACGCCAAAGCTGCCTTTGCTGCGTAGTGAGAATACGGGTACTAACGTTCCAGCCACCTTTGTGTTGGACATGGGCATGAAAGCCTGATCCAAGTGGTACACCACCACGTCGCCACGGTTGAGCTTGGGTACGTCAATGGTGCGGTTGAAGCACGGTTCCCACATGGGGTCGTTCGTGGGAAGACTGTACGACAGGGCTGCAAACTTCAGTTCTATGTGCTGCTCGCTCAGTGTTTCAGCGTCCACATCCACCACCCATTCGTTGTGCTGGTGCTGGGTCATGGGCAGTGCTTTGCTGATGTTCCACTCGCCCAAGAGCTCGGTGTCGCCCGACAGTACTAAATATTGGTCAGGTTTGAGTTGTGGAGAACGTACGATAATGCGCACCGTCTTGTCGTAAGCCGTGGGCTGCAGGGCTTGCAATGTGCTGCGGTGAAGGCAGTCGGTGAAAGCCGAAGAGTACAGATACGAGTCTTCTGGTATCTGCATCCAATGGTCGTACACATGGTATTGCTTCGCTTTGGCTGCCGTGAGGTCAAGGCGGTGGGTTAGAGAGGTCCATTCCTTGCGCGTTACCTTTCCGTCGCATTCTACCGAGTAGTAGTAGCAAAGGGAATTTTGCTCTTCAGTAGCAGACAGCTTGAGGTCGCACTTCCAGTGCAGTCCGTCGGTGGTGTACATTCTATAAGGGGTATAAAGCCCATCTGTAGGCTGACCTTCATTCACTACATTCAAGATGAGGTCTTCCCCAAAAACCGTTTTGTATTCAATGTTAAATAATAGATTCATAAACTAAGGTGTAGTAGTTGAGTAACTTTAGGTTTGGTACTTAATATATGCAAATGTATAAATAATAAGTAAGGTGAAGTTGATTTGGAAGTCTAATTATTGGAAAAACATTGTGCAATCGTTTGCACTAATACTGTTTTCTGCTTCCAAATGTAGGTGTTTTGAAGGAGGGTTTTGTTAGATTATTTGGTCATTTCAAAATTCTCATTTTAGCTTCTCGAGAAGGTACTTTTAATCTTTTAAAGGTCGGTTTTTACACCTTGTCGGGCCAAAAGCATAGAGTTTGGCTGCACAGAGCAATGTTTTTGACGAGAAAAGTGATGATGGTTGACCTGCAAACCCAATGCTTTTGCCGGTCAATAGCATGGAGTTTGCTGCCGACCGAAAATGCTCGTTATATACAATGTCTTGATAATGAGCGATATACAAAATTCGCGTATTTGCCGCCAACCTACTGGTTGCTTGCAAATACGCGAGTATTGAGGGTGCATGTCAATATTTTTGACACTTATCCAGCACCGTTTCATCGTGTCGGACACCCATGTGTGAGGGATTAAATGGCGTTCCTTAGAGCGGATGCAAACTTGCTGCAACAATTTGTTCCCGAAGGTGGATGTGACCACTGTGGCCGAGTGCTAGCTGCTAACATCTAATTCTGCAACAAATACTTCCTAACGGACATCACTCCTTGACATCCTTGATGAGCGATACAGCGGCGGCACCCAGTAACAGTGAGATGCCCGCAACGAACATCATGTGGCTCTGTACCGAGCCTACAAGACTGAGGAGTGTGCCTCCTATTAACGCAGCCACGATTTGCGGAATGCAGATAGTGCCATTGAACAAGCCGAGGTAAGCCCCCATGTGTCCATAGCCTTGCAAGGCATTGGTGACAAAGGTAAACGGCATGGCTAACATTGCTGCCCATGCGCAGCCAATGAGTAGGAACGGAATGAACAGTAAATACTGGTCGTGTATCACGTTACAGGCTGCAAAACCTATGGCTCCCAATATCAAACTGAGGGCATAGGCGGTCTTTCTGCTGCCGAGTTTGGGGAGCAACGGTGCCCATAGCACGGAGCCAATGGCCTGCACGGCAAACAATACGCCCACCCAGTTGCCAGCCTCTTGGGCTCCCTCACTCGCCATATCGGTGGTACCCCACACATTGGCTGCCACAGTGCCATGCGTATAGGTCCACATGTACATGAAGGCTATCCAACTGAAGAACTGCACGATGCCTACCTTCCAGAAAGTAGAAGGAGCACGTTTGAGTAGGGTTATCCAGTTTTCTTTCTTCTCTGTTTCAACTTTCAAGCTGCCATTGTATTGTTCATACTCCTTTGGAGGCCACTCCCTTACCTTGGAAACGGTGTAACCAACACAGAGAATCAGAATGCCAGCACCAACAATAAAACTGTAGATGACCGAGTCGGGAACCACACCCTTGGGGGCTGTATTGGCGATTCCCAACAGTGCGAAGAAGAATGGAAACAGGTAACCCACCAGTGAACCTGCATTGCACAGCAAGCTCTGGATGGAGTAGGCCTTGGCTTTCTGTTTTTCATTCACCATATCACCCACGAGCATCTTAAAGGGTTGCATCGCCATGTTGATAGAGGTGTCGAGGAACATAAGCATGACAAGTCCGAAAATCATCGCCACCGATGCCGTCATGCCGAATGAGCCAGACTGTGGGAGCAGGCACATGACCAGTACAGCCGCTGCCGCGCCGATGAACAAGTAGGGTATGCGGCGCCCATAGCGTGTCCATGTGCGATCTGAAAGTGTACCGATAATGGGCTGCACCACAATGCCCATCAAGGGTGGCAGAATCCAGAAATAACTCAAGTTGTGCGGGTCTGCGCCCAACGTGGCGAAGATACGCGAGATGTTTGCACTTTGTAGAGCGTACGCAATCTGTACACCGAAAAATCCGAAACTTAAGTTCCAAAGATTCCAAAAGCTCATGTCGGGCTTCTTTTTTAATTCATTCATATAGTTTTTTAGTTTACGAGTTATTAGTTTACGAGTTTACGAGTTAATAGCTTTATTAGTTTACGAGTTGACAAGTTTACGAGTTTACAAGTTAATAGTTTTTTATTCGACAGTTGATAACTTATCAAGTAATGTGTTGTTGTGAATCGCTTTTGTTAAGCATTAACTTGACAACTTGTTAACTTGTCAACTAATCAATCTATTGACTCGTCAACTTGTCAACTCGTCAACTTGTCAACTAAAACTATATCTTATCTCGTTGTTCCCCTGATAATGAGTTTTGTTCTGACGATTCTCTTTTCAATCTTGTCAGGTGGGATGAAACCCTCCACACGAGAAATGAGGATGTTAGCCGCTTCTTCGCCTACCCGCACGCCACGCTGCTCTACGGTGGTGAGCATGGGGTCGCAGGCCTTGGCACGGTCACCATTGGTAAAGCCACAGATGGAGATATCCTCGGGTACCCGATACCCCATGCGCTTGGCAGCGTAGAGAATGCCCACGGCCGTGTCATCGTTCACAGCGAAAAAAGCATCGGGGGCTTCTTCCTGGCTTAGAAGCTCGGGGGTGATTAGCTCAGCGTCGGCGCGGTTGTCGCAGATGCGGAAAAAACGGTCGTCAGCTTTCAGTCCGTACTTGGTGATGGCATCGCGGTAGCCGTTGTAACGGTTCTTGGAAATCTCCATGGTCATCAGTGTGCCGTAGTAAGCAATGCGCCGGCAGCCGGTCTGTATGAGGTGCGTGACCGCGTTGAAGGCACCCATGTAGTCATCTACCACCACTCTACTACATTCCACGCCCGTGCAAATACGGTCGTAAAACACAAGTGGCATGCCGTGGTCTATCAGTTTCTGGAAATGCTCGTAGCGTACGGTGTCTTTGGCTTGTGAAACGATGACGCCGCACACCTTGTTCTCAAAGTAATCCTGGCAGATGCGTACTTCACGATCGTACTTTTCGTTGCTCTGCGCCACCATGATGCGATAGCCGCGGGCACTGGCTTCCTCTTCGATGCCAGAGAGGATGCTGGAGAAGTAGAAATGTGACAGTTGGGGAACGATGACGCCAATGACCCTCATCGGTTTCACCTTGCTGTTGCGCAGCGACTCGGCGATGACGTTGGGATAAAAATTATGTTCGCGCGCGTAAGCCTGTATCTTTTCCCGTTGTTCTTTGCTGATGCTCGGGTTGTCTTTCAACGCACGCGAGACCGTTGCAATGGAAACCCCCAGTTCCTTTGCAATGTCTTTCATTGTGAGCGGTGACAAAATATCCATTTAGGTCGTTATTAGTGTTACAAATGTATGCAAAACCTGAGAATGCAGGAAAGCAAGTCTTTGATTTCTAATCAAATCTTTCGTGCAAACGTTTGCGTTACTAAAACAACGGATTTATAGGAAAAATCGTATATCAAAGGTTAAACAATACTAACTTTGCACGCAAGAGGAGCTACTAACCAAACAAACAACAGAAAACAATCAAGTCTCCTCAACGGATATCCCCGTTCCTAAAAATGGAAGGCACAAACGCATGACTCGCAACTGATCATGAACATCGGGGGAACGTAACCTAAGCGATATACTAAATTGATTATATTACATTAACTAAAAACAAAAAAGATGAAGCAGGTAAATTTTACATTGCCGCTGAGAATGCTCACGCTGATTTGCGTGTTGGTCATTTCAGCAAGTGCCTTTGCGCAGCAGATTGCCGTGAAAGGACATGTGAAGGATGAAACCGGCGAACCCATTATCGGTGCTACCATTAGAGTAGCGGGACAAGCGGGAGGTACGGTGACAGACTTTGACGGAAACTTCACCATCAACGCCAACGCGGGCGACATGGTCTCTGTCAGTTACATTGGTTACGATGTCTTTGAGGCACCAGCAACCGCCAAGATGACTATTACTCTGAAAGAAGCCAAAGGTGAGTCGATCAACGAAGTGGTGGTGATTGGCTACGGACGAGTGAAGAAAAACGACTTGACGGGTAGTGTTACTGCCTTGAATGCAGAGAAAATGGTAAAAGGAGCCGTTACCTCTGCCACCGATATGTTGGTAGGTAAGGCTGCTGGTGTGAGCGTTATCACTGACGGTGGTGCACCAGGTGCTGGTGCAACGATACGTATTCGTGGCGGTTCGTCCATGTCGGCATCCAATAACCCGTTGGTGGTTATCGATGGTGTGCCCGTAGACGATGGGGGTATCAATGGTATGGCAAACCCTTTGAGTACCGTTCACCCTGATGACATCGCTACCATGACGGTGTTGAAAGATGCATCGGCAACAGCTATCTATGGTTCGCGTGCATCGAATGGTGTGATTCTTATCACCACCAAGAAAGGCAAGGCTGGCGGTATTCAAGTTGGATATAGCGGTTCTGTCAAGGTAAGCACCAGTGCCAAGGAGGTGGATGTGATGTCGGCAAACGACTTCAAGAACTTTGTCGTATCTAAGTTTGGTAAGGAAAGTCTGCAAGCCAAGGCTCTTGGTACGAGTAACACCGATTGGCAGAAAGAAGTATTGCGCACATCGGTTAGCACCGACCACAACATCAATGTGTCGGGTGCGGTGGCTAACTTGCCTTATCGTGTGTCGGTAGGTTATACTAATGAGAACGGTATTGTGAAGACATCCAACATGGAACGCTTCACTGGTGCTATCAACTTGAATCCACAATTCTTCGATAAGCACCTCACTGTTCAATTGAACCTCAAGGGTATCTACAACACCAACCGCTTTGCAGACCTCGGCTCTTTGGGCATGGCGACGCAATATGACCCCACACAGCCCATCTATATGAAAGGATCTGAATATGGCAACGGCTACTTCATGTACCTCAACGATAAGGGAAAACCCATTGACATTGCTTTGGCTAACCCTGTATCCATACTCACCGACAAGAGCGACAAATCAAAAGTGTACCGCAGCATCGGTAACGCACAGTTCGACTATAAGTTCCATTTCTTACCCGACCTGCGTGCGAACCTCAACTTGGGATATGACGTTTCTAAGGGAACTGGCGACGTGATAACTGTAGACAACTCTCCCATGTCGTGGACTTGGGGCAATTTCAAGAAAGGATTTGGTGAGAACAGCAGCTACTGGCAGCTCAAGCGTAGCACCTTGTTGGAGTTCTATATGAACTATACCAAGACCTTTGGCGCACACTTCATTGATGCCATGGCTGGTTATTCATGGCAACACTTCTATCGTTCTGAATGGACCAAGTACCCCTATTCAGCTGCCAAGGCAAAGGAATATGGCAAAGAGTTCTACAAAGGCGAGGATGATTTCAGCACCGAGAACTACCTCGTGTCGTTCTTCGGACGTGTGAACTACACCTTATTAGACCGCTACCTCTTGACATTCACATTGCGTAACGATGGTTCCTCACGCTTCAGCAAGGACAATCGCTGGGGTATATTCCCATCGGCAGCATTGGCTTGGCGTATCAACGAAGAGGCTTTCTTGAAAGACGTACGCTGGCTCGATGATTTGAAACTGCGTTTGGGTTACGGTGTGACCGGTCAGCAGAACCTTGGTAGCGGTGATTACCCCTACATGGCACGCTACGCTTATTCACAGGCTGGTGCCAACTATTACTTTGGTGACAAGCGCATACGTCTGATTGCTCCGTTGGCATACGATGAAAACTTGAAGTGGGAAGAAACCACAACCTATAATGTGGGTCTCGACTTTGGCATTTTCAAGGGGATACTCTCGGGAGCATTGGATTTCTATTTCCGTCAGACCAACAACTTGTTGAATACCGTAACGGCACCTGCAGGAACCAACTACAGCAATGAGATATTGACCAATGTGGGTACGTTGGAAAACAAAGGCGTGGAACTCTCGTTGACCGCACACCCCATTACAACCAAGGATTTCCAGTGGACATTGGGTTACAACGTGTCGTACAACAAGAATACCATCACCAAACTTACCTTCAACGACGATCCTAAATACAAGGGCGTGATTCATGGTGGTATCGATGGCGCAACGGGTTATAATGTTCAAATCAACGCTGTTGGCAAGCCATACAACTCGTTCTATGTGTTCGAGCAGATGTATGACGAGAAGGGTACTCCTATTGAAGGGGCTTATGTAGACCAGAACAACGACAATAAGATTGATGAGGGCGACCTAATTCCTTACAAGAAATCGGCTCCTGATGTGTACATGGGTTTGACATCGCAGATGAATTACAAGAACTGGGATTTATCATTCGCCCTTCGCTCAAGCATTGGTAACTATGTGTACAACAACACACAGTCTAATCGTGAGGCATGGGATGGTTCGCAGATGTACGACCAAACTGGCTTCTTGAAGAACCGCTTGAACTCTGCCACCAACAAGAACTTCCATACTGGGCAGTATCGCAGCAGTTATTATGTGCAGAAAGCCGACTTCCTCCGCATGGACAACATCTCGCTCGGCTACACTTTCAACAAGCTGTTCAATGACAAGCAGTCCGCACGTCTGTATTTCACCGTGCAAAACCCGTTTGTCATCACCAACTACAGTGGCATTGACCCTGAAATCAGCGGGGAGGGTATAGACAACAAGATCTATCCAAGACCTATCTCGTTTATGTTCGGTTTCAATTTCAAATTCTAAATAGCAAGTATAAAATGAAAACATATCATATCAAAAAATCGTTGTTCTTGCTCCTCACAGGAGCGTTGTTGGGAACGACATCGTGCGTAAACGACTTGGACACTCAGCCTCTGGACAAGGACGAGTTGGTATCCAACGTGGTATTCAAGGCCGACATCAACGCTTACACCGAGAGCCTTGCCAAGATTTATGCGGGCATGGTGATAGGTGGAAACAAAGGTGGTGACGCCGAACAAGATGTCAAAGGAATCGATGGAGGTTCGCAGGCTTCTTTCATACGCGTATTGTGGAACATGCAGGAACTGGCATCCGACATGGCGCACTGTGCATGGAACGACCCCGGTATCCCTGAGTTTAACCACCTCGCTTGGGATTCGTCGAGCCCATGGATCAAGGGATCGTATTATCGTTTAGCTTATCAAATCAGCTTGGCGAATGCTTTCCTTCGTGAGACCACTGATGACAAGTTGAATAGCCGTGGCTGTAACGAGCAGGTGAAGCAAACAATCAAGGGTTACAGAGCTGAGGCTCGATTCCTGCGTGCGCTCAACTACATGTACGCCCTTGACCTGTATCGTAACTATCCTTTCTTTGATGAGAATAGTACGATAGGTAGTGAGCGTCCACAACAAATTATGAAGGACGACCTTTATAAATATGTGGAGAAAGAATTGCTGGAATGCGAAAAGGATCTTGCAGCTCCTGTTGTAGGCTGGAACAAGAATTATGGCAACGCCAACAAGGCTGCCGCATGGGCTGCCCTATCGCGTTTGTACCTCAATGCTGAAACCTATGTGGGGCAGAAGAAGTACACCGAGTGCATCACTTACAGCAAGAAAATCATTACTGCTGGCTATGAGTTGGAGCCCAACTATGGCGACATGTTCAAGGCTGACAATGATCACTCCAAGGAAATGATTTTCCCACTCCGCTACGAGGGTGCCGAAACCATGACTTGGGGAGGTATGACCGCTCTGTTGTGTTGGGGAGCTGCACAATTCCAAGAAGAAACCAACGCTAAGGGTGGTTGGCAAGGCGTGCGTGCTAAGTCGTCACTGCTCAAGTTGTTTACTAATGAGAAAAAGCATGAGGAAGACACGCGCTTCGCCATGCTGCGCTTGGACGGAACCAAGAATGTGGAAATTGTCAAGGAGGGCGACTTCAAGGACAACGGTATTCCCGTAACCAAGTTCTACAATCTGAACAAGGATGGCAGCAAACCCGAATCCAACGAGGCGTACGTTGACTTCCCATTGTTCCGCTTAGGCGAGATTTACCTGAACTTGGCAGAGGCAGTTCTCCGTGGCGGAACAGGTGCCACCAAGAATGAAGCCATGAACTATTTGAACGAATTGCGCAAGCGTGCCTATAAAGTCAAGACTGTGGCTCCTATCGATGACAACAACTTCACACTGAAGTTCTTGCTCGATGAGCGTGGACGTGAACTCTTCTTCGAGGCACAGCGTCGCACCGATCTCGTGCGCTTTGGCAAGTACACCTCTGCCGATTATGTATGGCCTTGGAAGGGTGGCGTTGCGGAAGGTAAAGCTGTGGACGACAAGTACATGATATTCCCATTGCCTTCTGACGACATTGGCTCGAACCAGAACTTGAAACAGAATGATGGTTATTAATGGATTAAAACAAAACAGATTATGAAACTAAAAAATATATTATTTCTCGCCGCTGGTTTCTTGGCAATGACATCGTGTTCGGATGACATCACCACACCGGTACTCAGCTTGCAACAGGCTGCGAAGCTCAACGCTGTCAATCCAGCCACGATAACTTTCACAAAGGCAAACAGTGCTGAGGCTTTTCCACAAATCAGTTGGGAAAAAGCAAATTACGGCAAGGGTGCAGTGGTTGAATACACTGTTACCATTACCAATAATGAGAATAAAAAGAGCATTGAGGCAGGTAACACCGAGGATAACAAACTCACGTTTACCAATGAGGAGATGAACTCGCTATTGGCAAAGATAGGTGCCTATCCCGGTCATACCTATGACTTCACCGTATCTCTTAAGTCTTCTGCATTCAAGACGCTGATCAACGATGCGCAAAACACTGTCAACTTCAAGGCAACGCCTTACGACCCCAACACCGTGAACATTGATTGGAGCTATGCCTATGTGGCTGTGGGTTATCCCGAGTGGGATTATTCCAAGGCTTATCTCCTTGGCGACCCTGACGGTGACGGCACTTACCAAGGTTGGGTGCAGTTTGACGACGAATGTACATTTGCTGTCGTGGATGGCAAAGACGTTACCAAGGTACTCGCTAAAGACTGGAAGGTTGATGCTGCTCAGAAGGGATTTGTCGAGGTGACACTCACACCTGACGGCAATGTGACCATAGGACAACCCTGCGAGTGGGGCATGATTGGAGATGCTACGTCTGGCGGATGGACCAAAGACACCAAGATGGAGTACGACAAAGACACCCGTATGTGGACCGCAGTAACACCGTTGACTGATAAAAAGTTTAAGTTCCGCGCCAATGAAGGATGGGACATCAACTACGGCAGCGACCCAACGAATCCCGAAGTGCTATCCAAGGGTGGCAACGACCTCAAGGTAGACAAGACGCACGCATACATCGTGAAGCTCAACTTGACCACTGCTGGCAAGTACACCTACACCATGGAAGAGACCGACATCGAACTGTCAAGCTCAGAACTGACAGTGCCTGGCTCTTATCAGGGTTGGAACCCGACCGCTGAAACTGCTTATCGCCTCAAGTCTGAGAGCCGCGACTTCCAATACACGGGTATCTATTACTATGCTGCCAACACCGAGTTCAAACTCTATGACGACGGCAAATGGCTGGGTAGCGTAGGCGAAGTGAAGTGGAACGAGGACAAGACTAAGGCTGAGTTTGCCCTTGGCGAAGGTGACAACATCAAGTTCACCGAAGGCGGCTGGTATCGCATCACCGCTAACACCAAGAAGATGGTAGCCTCCGTTGCCAAGACAGGATGGGAGATTATCGGCGAGGCTACCCCCGGTGGCTGGGACAAGGGACAACTGATGACCTACAATCCCGAGACCAAGAAGTGGTCTATCACCATAAAGATGAAAGATGGTGAGTACAAGTTCCGTTGGGATGGCGCATGGGAAAAGAACCTCGGTGGCGCCTTGACAGGTCTTACCCAAGATGGCGGCAACATCAAGATAGGTGCAGGTACCTACCTCATCGAGCTTGACCCCGAAGCCAAAACTGCTACCGTAACAGAGCAATAATTCGTTACGAGAGTAGAATATTGAATATAAAAGGCGCACTCTCACATGTGGATAGTGCGCCTTTTTTTAACCAAATTACATATTTATCACTACTAACAAATAATGGCAATGAAACATATATACACCTTATTATTAATGATGCTGGCACTCGCTGGCAATGTTCATGCGCAGGGGTGGCCAAAGGATTACAAGGGCGTGATGCTGCAAGGCTTTTATTGGGATAGTTACCAAGACACGCAATGGAGCCATTTAGAGAGCCAGGCCGATGAGCTATCCAAATACTTCTCACTCATTTGGGTACCGCAGTCGGGCTATTGCAAAACGTTGCAAAACCAAATGGGCTACGCGCCTATATGGTGGTTCAGACACGATAGCGCATTTGGCAGCGAAGCTGAACTGCGCAAGATGATCAAGACCTTCAAAGCAAAAGGCACAGGCATCATCGAAGATGTGGTCATCAACCACCGAAATGGCAACACCGACTGGTGCGATTTCCCCCCGGAGACGTGGAATGGCGAAACCTTCACATGGTCGCTTGCCGATATTTGTAAAGGGGATGACCAAGGAGAAACAGAGCGTAATGGCTATGCGTTGGCAGGTAACAACGACACGGGCGATGATTTTAAGGGTGCACGCGACATCGACCATACCTCTGCGAATGCCCAAAAGAACATCAAGGCATATCTTGATTTCTTGTTGAATGATTTGGGTTACACTGGCTTCCGTTACGATATGGTCAAAGGATTCGCAGCCAATTACATTGGCATGTACAACACGTCAGCCAAACCCGCGTACTCGGTTGGCGAGTATTGGGCCAACACAGGCAACATCAAGAACTGGATTAACGGCACCAAGGTAGATGATGTTCCTACCTCTGCCGCCTTCGATTTCGACTTGAAGTATCGTATTCTTGACGCTTTTAGTTCTAATGGCGATTGGTCAAAACTCAATGGCGAGTGTCTGGTTAAGGATTCTTATTACAAACAATATGCTGTAACGTTTGTCGACAATCATGATACAGGTCGCACCGATGGACACGGCAGCAGTCCGCTGTTTGCCAACATCGAGGCTGCCAATGCCTATATCCTCGCCATGCCGGGCACCCCTTGCGTGTTCCTGCCGCATTGGCTTCAATACAAAACCGCCATCAAGCGAATGATTGCCACACGCCGTGCCGTGGGCATAAGCAACACCAGCAACATCGTGCAAGCCGATGCCAAAAACGATGGCTTCGTGCTGAAAGTAAAAGGTAGCCAAGGCGAATTGTTGTTGATATTGGGGAAAACGACAGACGCTAACACACAAGGCATGAAGTTAGCTGCGTCGGGCGACAACTATAAAATGTATGTCAGCAATGCGGTCAACATTGATGAGGTAACAAGCATCAAGGAAGAGAAGTCTACATTCCGGGCACCTTCATTTTGTGTGGTGAACGATGGCGAGACCTGTGCTTTCTTTGAAAAGCCAAAAGATTGGAGTTCCGACATCAAGTGTTGGGCATGGAACGATGCTGGAAACTTTACTGGAGGTGATTGGCCTGGTGTGGCATGCACCAAGGTTGGTGTGACTAACAGTGGTAACGAAGTGTGGAAATGGACATGGGATGGCAGTTTCACGGCAGGATCTGCCGAAGGACAAGTGCCGACCCACATTATCTTCAATGCGTCGGGTGGTAAACAAACCAGCGATTTGAAGTTTCAAAATGGCGCATATTACAATCCCACAGGTGTAAACTTAGGGGTGGTGACAGGCATTGACAAGGTGGCCTCAGCACATACAGGCCAGCGCAAGGTGAACGTATACGCGCTGGATGGACGCCTTGTTCACTCGCAAGTAAGCGAGGACAAGAGTCTGCAAGGATTGCAAAAAGGCGTGTATGTGGTGAACCACCGCAAGCTGTTCGTTCGATAAAACACCACTCATAGCAATGCCCCCTGGAATGTTTTCTCACATTCTAGGGGGCATTGTTCGTTGGTAGGCATCCGAAGCAGGCCGACTATCGCGTTTCATTTTTAGGTGTTGACTTTACTGCGAAAATGGCATGTTACATCAGGACGAGGCCAGCCAGACGGTTACAAAGAAATGCCTCCTATTTAATTTTGCGCTCATTCACCTGAAATATCAAATGCCTTTTTTAATGATATAATCTAAGATTGAGTGGCTTTTGCTGGGTATTTTTGTTTAAATAAATAGCTATTTTTATTTTTTTTTATTAAAAAAATCAGTTATAATTTTTACGGTTTTATGGATTTTCGTTATTTTTGCTGACGGATTATAATCTTAGTTGCATTTTGGAGTCAAGGCAAGATAATAAAGAAATGAACTATGTATTATCAATTCCCACAGTCCTTAGGTGGACAACGTGGCCTGATACTATATGGGAGTGTTCTCTTTCTTGCTGATGAAAATCTCCAACGAAGTAGAAGTGGACTTGAAATTCGAGTTAGTCTCCCTTGAATATCTGAAACGTATCTTCTCTTGATGAGATGAAAGCGTGTGAACATTTGCAGAACATTCTGTACTCTCTTGGTTAGCTGGAAAACTCAAAGATAATCTCTGCAGGCATGAAGGTTAACGATAAGCAAAGCAATGATAATAATTACTAATCTGCATAACAAAAAAGAAACAAGAATACTGTTGCTGTTTTTTTAAGACTTTATTGTTTTTTACCAACAAATTATTTAAATTCAATCTTATTATGAAAAATTTTAAACTGTGCGCACCAAAGACCTGGCTTCCGATGGTAGCCGTCTTGGCTCTTTGTGCTTGTTCGAGTGAGAATCCGTTGGTCGATGATGAGACCACCAACCCAGTTCCTAATGAGTCGTTCTCATTTGCCAATTACTCGCTTGGCGTGGGTATGGCGCGTAGTGGTGCACCAACCCCGAATGTTCCCCCGGCTCCAACTCCAGGCAACGAAACTTCTTCTTATGACTTCGTTAATGGTGTTCCTGGCGTGAAAATCACTCGTACTACTTATCACCAGTCAGGTACGGCTTACAACGAGTTCATGATCTTCAATCCAGCACAGACATCCATCTATCCTGGACATGTGTTTGTTGGTGGAAGTGTTACAAGTGGTGAGTACAAACCGGTTAAAGGACAGAAGCTCAATCCCATAGTCATCTCCAACACGCTTGTGCCAAGAGAGCCAGGCTCTTTGAGTTCCAGACCTCTTAACGATCCAACTTGGAGCTCTTATCAGGATGTGCTCAAAGATTGGCTCACTTTTGGTGCACAGGATGCAGGTGCCATGACCGAATATGAATACCATCAGGTTACACTCGATAGGTCTGGTTCTGTACAGCTTTCTGGCTCCATCGGTACCTCGGCAAAACTTACTTGGGACTTGAGCAACTCATGGCAACGCAACAAGACACATGTGCTGTTGAAGTTCATCCAAAAAGTTTATAGTGTTTCAATGGATACACCTACAGGCTGTATACTTGCCAATGCACCTGAGGTAGCAAAGAATTTTGAGGGCACCATTCCTGTTTATGTTAGTGACGTGTATTATGGTCGTATCGCCTACATGTTAGTTTCCAGTAACTATACCTATGACGAGGTGACGGCCGCCATTGGCTTATTGCTTCCCAACTGGGACAATCTTAGTTTGAACTTGCAGACACAATATAAGAAAGTTCT